>CASDUB010000237.1 GCA_949283905.1 uncultured Lachnospiraceae bacterium
ACAACTGATAAATACATGAAAAATCCACAAGAAAATGCGTGATAGTATAAAATGTCAATTTTTTTGAATTCATATTTCACCGATTAAAATTGATTTTATCTAATTATATTATATATGTATTTGTATATGCATTCAACTTTGATTTGAAGAAATGGTAAAACCTGCAGTGCAAAGACATAAAAAAACTTGGGGATTTATCAACTCGGATTCGAAAGAAAATTGATTGATTTCTTCAAAACAAGAAAGGTTATGTAAACTATTTTCATCGTACTTTCATCGTACTTTTTATTTATTTTTTATCGAATATTCTTTTGATTTATCGAAAATTCTTTTGATTTTTCAAAATAAAAAAACTGCTAAACCCCTTACAGAATAAGGCTTTAGCAGCGTTTTCAAGACTTTATACCGAATTATAAAGAAAACAGGGGATGAGGGAATCGAACCCCCACCAAAGGTTTTGGAGACCCCTATCATACCATTTGACCAATCCCCTATACAGTTGCTTCAGCAACTTTAAAAGTATAACATCTGAACAGGGGATTTGTCAACCGGTAAAATCAAAAAGCTCATCAAAACCTGTAAAGTAATACTATTCTCTCCTAGTATACTAAAAGGCGCGATCACCGACGCGCCTTTTAATATACTTAAATATTTGTATGGAATACTCCTGTCGCTATCTGCATACCGATCGAGACAAACGTGATAGCTACCCAGCAGCAAAGTCCGAGAAGAATCGGCTTTCCGCCTTTTTTCACAAGCGTAACTATGTTTGTATTCAATCCGATAGCGCACATAGCCATCGCGATAAAGAATTTCGCAAGCCATTTCATTACAGGAACGAAGCTGTCCATATAAGCCGTGCAGAATGAAGTCTCAGGGAACATTCCGACAACAGTTGTAAGAATGGCAGCGATAAGGAAGTAAATGATAAAGAACGGAAATACCTTCTTCATTGAAAACGAACCTGCTGCCCCGCCTTCTTTTTTAGCTTTAGCAGTTCTGTAAAACGCAAGAACAAGTGTAATCGGAATGATTGCAAGCGTTCTCGTAAGTTTTACCGTTACCGCCGACGAAAGAATACCCTCTACTCCATAAATACTTTCCGCCGTAGCAGCTGCTGCCGTTACAGATGAAGTGTCATTTACCGCAGTTCCCGCGAAAATAGCGAATCCTTCGCTTCCGAGTCCGATCGCATGACCGATGGCCGGGAAGATCAATGCCGCAATTACGTTAAACAGGAAAATTACCGAAATCGACTGAGCAACCTCACTATCGTCCGCATCGATAACAGGAGCAGTCGCTGCGATAGCCGAGCCGCCGCAGATCGATGATCCTACTCCGATAAGAGTAGCCGTTTTAGGGTTCATTTTCAGCACCTTCATAAGCAAAAACGAAACGATAAGCGAAATTGAAATAGTGCTAACAATAACAGGAAGACTCTTGCTGCCTACAGAAAGAATCGTTCCGATATTTAATGAAAATCCAAGAATGATTACAGCCCATTGAAGGATCTTCTTTGATGTGAATTTTATTCCGTCTTTCATCAGATTATTTCCCGCAAGCGCCGGGATGATAAGCGTTATGATCATTCCCATGAGAATTGAAAATACAGGCGCGCCTATTACTTCCAATGAAAACGAACCTATACTGAGTTCAGATAAAAAAGTTGCGATCAATGCAATGACAATGCAAAGCACGATTCCCAAACCTTTTTCTTTAAAAAACTTCATTACTGTGATTCCCCCCTTTTCTTTTTATAAAATACCATTTCTATGACTTTTTTGATACTATCATAAATCATCGTCAATTACAATTTGAAATGCTCCCGTAGGACAAGCTTTTACACATGGATATTTCATAGCTTCTGGAATTATTTTCTCGCACATGTCGCACTTTCTCATTTTTCCATTTTTCCCAAAGCATGGTATATTCCACGGACACGCATTCAAACATTTCCTACATCCGATACATTTTTCTTCATTAACAATCACTGATCCGCTATTGATTTTTTTGATTGCATTTACCGGACATGCCTTCATACACAACGGTTTTTCACAATGTAAACATCCGACTGTTCTATATTGAACACACACATCAGGAAATCTTCCGCTTTCTTCAGACTCAATCCTTCTATACTTTATCCCATTTTCAGGATTTCTCCATGTTTTACACGCCACTTCACATGCATGACAGGCAATACACAATTCTGCATGAAATATAAACCTCTTTCTACTCATATCGTGACACCTCCACAAGCGTCTGACTGCTCATCGCTGTAACAAGCGGATCATAAACCTGCCGTGATGTACCGTAAAGATTATTTACATTCCCACCGCCGTCACATATATGTAAATCATCTTTTCCAAGTTCTCTGCAGCCCATCCACCACCCATGAAGTACCATGACGGTATCGGGTCTAATGCGTTCTGTCACCTCTGCCTTCACTACAATCCACCCATGGGGTGATTCTATTTTTACTGTATCTCCTGTATTTATGCCTCTGATTTTTGCCGCTTCAGGATGAATCTCTACTGTAGGCTCAGGCATAAGCTCTCTTAATGAAGGGACATTTCTCAGCCAGCTCGCAGAGTATGCTTTTGATGTATGATAATCTGATAAAAGCAGCGGATACCTTTTTAACAGTTCTTTATCCCCTGTCAGACTTTCATCCGATTCCCTATATACAGGAAGTGCATCATATCCTTCGCTTTCAAACAATGTATTATATAAAGCTACTTTTTTCTGCGGCAAAAATAGCGGCTTTGATCTAACAAAGTTCGGCGTTGAAAAAATCTTTTCATATTTTTCATATTTAATGTTTCCAACCTCTGTTTTTATTTCAATACCTTCAGAATGATTTCTTAACTCATCAATTTTTATACCAAATTCTGACAGTCTGTAATTTTCAAACTCGTCAAAATTGCCATGCCAGAAATCAGCACCATATCCCAACCTTTCAGCCAGTTCTAAAAAGAAATGAAAAATAGTTTTATAATCTCCCAATGGTTTAACACATGCCGGTCTTGGTATAACACGATTTTTTTCCATTACAAAAGGATGCTCCATCTCAAAACCTGTAGCCACTGGAAGAACAATGTCTGCATACGGCATTTCCGCCATACGCATTACATCTATCGTTACAAAAAATTCAACCTCTTCCAAAGCCTTTTTTACGAGTTTCGGATTTCGTGTGGACAATAAAGGCTGCGTGCCGGGGGCTATCAATGTTTTTATTTCATAAGGTTTCTTCGTAAGTATACTCTCAATAGTTTTAAAATAAGCCGAAGACGTTCCTTCTATAAAAGGCATAAATGCTTTTGGCATTTCTGATGCTACGAGCTTATCAACAAACTCCTCTGTATAAAGATCAAAACGCATTATATTTTTCGGCTCAGGTCCTCGTGGATTTCCCAAAAGATTGCATCCTTTTCTATCCAAATGACCTGTAACTGCCATCATCGAAGCTATTGCTCTAACCGCCGCTGATGCATTCGAAGAATGTTCTAATCCGTTTCCACATTCAATACACGCTTTAGGCGTAGTTGCATAAAGCCGAGCAAAATGAATTATCTGTTCCTCTTTTATCCCGGTAATATATTCTCCCCACGCAGGAGTGTATTTTTTTACATGCTCTTTTAACTCTTCAAAACCGTTACACCACTTTTCTATAAAATCATGATCCAACAGGTTTTCCTTAATTATCACATGAAGCATAGAAAGTGCGAGCGCGGCATCTGTTCCGGGGCGTATCGGAATCCACATATTGCTCATAGCAACATCCGGCTCAACCGAAGGTTTTACCGTTACAATTCTCGCTCTTCTTTTATACGCCTCTGTAAGATTTCTCGCAGGTGCTCCCGACGGACCTGAATATGCCGGCTGCTTCCCCCAATATATAACAAGGTCCGTGTTTGCCACATCTGCAACTGGTGCCCCTCCTATCGTATAAAAAAAACTGAATAAATTTTGAAGCGCACATATACCGCTGTGAGCATGATTCGGACTGCCATGAACCGCCAAAAAGCGCAAAGATATCTCCTTATAATCTCGAAGCGCTGGTGATAAAATTGCAAGACTTTCCGGACCATATTTTTCTTTCTGTGTTTTTAATTTGTCAGCAATAATATCAAGTGCTTCATTCCATGAGATTTTCTTAAATTTCCCTTCTCCTCTTTTGCCCATACGCAGAAGCGGTGTCGTAAGTCTATCACAGGAATTTTGCCATTCTGCTGCTGCAAGTCCTTTCGCGCACAAAGCCCCTCTATTTGCTTCAGCCTCTCTCATTCCTGCAGTTCTGACAATTTTCCCGTCCTTTATAAAAACATAATTTCTACAGTTTGCATTTGGTCCGCACATTGGACAATATGATGCCTTAACCTGTTCATTCATGCTATAAGCTATGCTTTCCGCCTCATCACGAGTTAAACCTTTTTTAATTTTTTTTAATTCCATTTCCAATTTACTTTCACTCATAATAATTGTAAAATAAACACTAAGAAATAATGAAGGAGACCTACATATGCTTGACTTTAGAGTAGATTCATTTTTAGCAGTGTGCAAGCACTTATCATATACAAAAGCCGCGCAGGAATTAAATCTTACACAACCCGCAATAACACAGCACATCAACTTTCTCGAATCACAGTATCAGGTAAAACTGTTCACACGCGAAAATAACAAGATATCTCTGTCTCCTGAGGGCGAACAATTAAGAAACGCCATGGTAACAATCCGTCAGGATATCAAAAAACTGCAAGAAGATCTGATCAAAATGAAACATCAGAAATTCCAACTTCGCTTCGGATGTGTTGCCGCTGTAGCTGAACACAGCCTTATTCCTCTGCTTTCCGACTACATCAAAACACATCCTAACCGCGATGTACAACTTATTGTAGACACGACCTCCGCACTTATGCGTGATATGGATAACGGGAACATACATTTTGCCATTGTAGACGGTTATTTTTCTAAAGAAAACTACAAACACCTTCCATGGAGCACTGTGAACTTTGTCTGTGTCTGTGCAGCTAAACATACATTTCCAAAATGTATTTATAAATTTGAAGATTTACTGTCAGAAGAGCTTATAGTGTTTTCTCCTACCGTAACACCAGGCAGCATATTTTCAAACTATCTTGAAGAAAACGACATCCATCTGTCTGATTTTAAACGAGTTCTTGAGTTCAACAGCATACTTTTATTGAAGCAGTTGTTGATTGACGACTATGGCATTACATTTCTTCCTAAAAGCGCCGTAGAAGAAGAACTTTCAGACGGACGCTTAAAAGAAATTCCTCTTGATAACTTCAATCTTACAAGGGAATTTCACTATATTTGGCGCAAAGACAGTATTAATGAACCCTCTTTTTTAGTTATGTACAATCTTCTTCAAGGCAAATCTATTGAAGAAGCAACTATTGCTATGCAATTAGACTCTTTATAAAACAAAGCGCTGCTTTATTATCGCAGCGCTTTTACTTTTATTCATACAAATGACATGCCACAAAATGTCCCGGCTCCGCCTCATGAAAATCAGGTGTTTTCGCGAAACATTTTTCAGTGGCCATCGGACATCTTGCCGCGAATCTGCATCCTTCAGGCGGATCAATAGGAGACGTAACCTCTCCTTTAAGTACTTCCGCTTCTTTTCCACTATAAGAAATATCAGGAATAGGAACAGCCGAAAGCAATGCCTTTGTATAAGGATGCAACGGTTTTTCAAACAGTGTATCCGAATCTGTTTTCTCAACCATCTTGCCAAGGTAAAGCACAAGAATATCGTCGCTGATATGCTTTACTACTGAAAGGTCGTGGGTTATAAAAATATAAGTAAGTCCGCACTCATCCTTAAGATCCATCATAAGGTTTAATACCTGCGCCTGAATAGATACGTCAAGAGCAGAAACAGGTTCATCGCAGATAATGAACTCAGGATTCAGTGCCAGCGCTCTGGCGATACCTATACGCTGTCTTCTTCCTCCATCCAGCTCATGAGGATATGTATTGACATATCGCTCGTCAAGACCTACCGTCTTCATAAGTTCGATAACACGCTCTTCCGTCTCTTTTTTTGTTTTAAAAACTTTAAATATCTTTAACGGTTCTTCTATTATCTGATAAACAGACATTTTAGGATCAAGGGACGCGAAAGGATCCTGAAAGATAAGCTGCATATTTTTACGGTATTTCGTAAACTCTTTTTTCTTTATATTTGTAATATCTTTGCCTTCAAATATGATCTTTCCGTCAGTCGGCTCAAGGGCTTTTAATATCGTTCTTCCAAGGGTAGATTTGCCACATCCCGACTCTCCTACGACGCCCAGTGTTTTTCCTTTTTCAAGTTTAAACGATACATCGTCCACCGCATGAAGTGTTCCTCGCGGAGTATTAAAATATTTTTTG
>CASDUB010000238.1 GCA_949283905.1 uncultured Lachnospiraceae bacterium
AACCGGGGATGAGTCGGAAAAAGATCCTGCGGATGAATCTGAAAAGGAACCTGAAAAAGATTCTGAAAGCAAATCAGAAAAAGAACCCGAGGGAGAGTCCATAGAAGATTCAGAAGACGATTCCGAAAAAGAACCCGACGACGATAAAGAAGATGAGCCCGAAACGGATCTGCCGGCCGTTTATGAAGACGTGGTCGTATGCGTAAAAGCCGGCGGAGATTCCTACGGCATGTTTCCTGTAAATATCAGTGAGATTACAAAGCGGGAAGACGGCACATATCATGCGAAGATAGTAAACACTTCGAAAGCGACTTATACAAAGATATATTTCGGCAAGGCTGATGATGAAGTAAAGACAGATGTCATCGAGGCTGTTGTCGAGGGAAAACAGGCGACATTTGAATTTGAAGTTCCGGAGTCGTATTTTGGACATTATGTGCCTGTGGCTTTTTGGAACAGTTCTAAAAACAAATGGGTCGCTACGACGTACTATCTCGGTTTCAAGAATCTTGAAGACGGAACTATAGAAGACGCGCCCCAGGCAGAGCCTACGCCTGAACCAACTCCGACACCTGAGCCTACACCTACGCCGGAGCCTACACCTACGCCGGAGCCGACTCCAACCCCGGAACCGACCCCGGATCCGTCAGTTCCGAAGGACGGAATTTACAGCGCACAGGCGACAACAAATTCCGGAATGTTTAAAGTGACGGATGTTGTTCTGACGGTGAAAGACAGAAAAATGAGCGCGGTGATAACCCTCAGCGGAACAGGATACGATTACCTTTTTATGGGTACGTCGTCCGAAGCGGATGCAGCTGACAAATCCGACTGGATCCCGGCTGTCATAAAGGACGGAAAATATACATATGAAATACCTGTTTCGGCTCTCGACAGTGAACTTGATGTGGCTGCTCATTCAAAGAACAAACAGAAATGGTACGACCGTACCGTTACGATTGATTCTGCTTCCCTTGAAGAGATAAAAGACGAACCCGGAAAAGAGCCGGGAGATGCAGATGATAAGCCTGAAACGGACACAAAACCGGGTGCGGATGCTGATACAAAACCGAATACAAAACCTGATAATCCGGGAACAGGAGCCGATACAAAACCGGATCACGAATCGAATTATGAATCCGATACATCAGGTTCAACGGCGGCCATAGACAGCAGCACTGTTCTGGCGGACGGCGTTTATACGCCTGACAGTTTTTCATTTTCGGGAGGAACAGGAAGAGTAACTATTTCCTGTTCGAAGATCACAGTAAGCGGCGGACAGGCATACGCTACGCTGGTATTTTCAAGTTCTTCCTACAGCTACGTCAAAGCCAACGGCAGAAAGTACAACACAACAGTGAGCGGCTCTAACGCTGTCGTAACTATTCCTGTTGAACTTAACAAAAACAACAGGATTATCGGCGCGACGACAAAGATGAGCTCGGCTCATGAAATCGAGTATTCGATCTTTATATACCTGGCACAGGCAGAAGGAAAAAATGCATCTGATATTTCTTTTAATAAGGAATCTGTAGGAGAGAAAAACAAAATAGATGAGAAAGCTCCTGAAATTTTGGGATTAAAGGCTGTAGAAAGCGAATACGAAACACATTCTGATTATCTGAAGATATTTGAGTATGAAGACGGTATAAAACTTATTGAGATAGACGTGACGAAAGACACCGTGCTCGATAAGGAGTATCTTGAAAAAGAGTCGGAAAAAGATGAAAACAGCGAAAAAGATGACGAAAAAGATGACAAAAATGATGCCAAAAAAGATGACAGGGATGATCAGGATACTGCCGTGAATGAGTCTGAGGAAAATTCTGCGAACTCTTCCGAAACTGAAATTTTTGATGAAACGGGAGAAGCAGTAAAACAGGAAAAAGCGCCGGGAGAGATCCGTGCGGAACTCTATGAACATGACGTCATTAAATATCTTGTCGTTCCTGAAGATGTCGAGATTCCGGCAGGACTCGATAAACAGGTGATCGTAGTGCAGATGCCTGTAGAAAGCACCTATGCCGCTTCTGAAGATTCAGCTGTATTAATGGAAGAATTAGGCGTTCTTGATTTAGTTAAATCCGTCGGATTCGAAGAAAAAGACTGTGAAAACGAGACTGTATTAAACGCCATGAAAGATAAAGATACTGTTTTCGGAGGAACTTTCGACGATCCGGAATCAAAGGTTATCGTTAAACAGAAGACAGATGTCTTTCTCGAGAGCAGCGAACTGCTTCCGTTAAACGAAGATGTTATTAAAGAACGTGAAAAAAATAATGAAAAAGAAAATGAAAAAGAATCTGACATAAATGCTGCGAAAAAAGGATCTGATAATAATGCGGATAACAAAGCAGATGAAAAAGAATTCACATCAGATGAATACCGTGAAAGAATGAACGACATAACGGAGCGTATGGCCACCCTTGATATCGCTTTTATCATCGACAGGAGCGCTGATGAAGAAACGGAGCTCGGAAAAGCCGAGTGGATACTTATGTACGGAATTCTTTTCGGATGTGAAGACGAAGCGCAGAAACTTTATGACGAGACAGTTGAAAATATTGAGGAGAGTGTATGATACGCATTAATAAAAGAATAACGGCGTTTATATTATCTGCGGTGACGGTATCTGCAGCGGCGCTTACAGGCTGCGGACAGGAAACGTCCGTTTCTGAAAATGTTCAGGAAAGTACTGAAAATCAGGTTTCTGAAGTTTCTTCGGAAACTTCAGAAACAGCTGAGGCATCGGAAATCTCCGAAACAAAAACAGAATCTGCCAAGACAGACAGTGATGCAGATTCATCAGAAGAGGCAGAAGGAAAGCCGGCTGTTGAGATCGACGGACTTGAATATACAGGAAGTACAGAGCTTGAATATGCTCAGTGCTTTACGATCGACAATTACGAGGGCGGATATTCCCTTATAAATATTCCTGAGAGCGGAAAATATCTTGTTGTTCCGGAAGACGGTGAAGTGCCAGAAAACCTGGACGATGATATAATTGTTCTTCAGCAGCCTCTCGACACTATTTATCTCGCAGCTACCTCTGCGATGTCGCTGTTTGCTGCCGTTGATTCTCTTGACAATATCAGGATGAGCGGAATCAAGGAGTCGGGATGGTATATCGATGCGGCGGTGGAAGCAATGCAAAGCGGGGACATAGTTTACGCCGGAAATTACAGCGAGCCGGACTACGAACTGCTTCTTGATGAAGAATGCGATCTGGCTGTCGAATCAACGATGATTTATCACACGCCGAAAGTAAAAGAGATGATAGAAGATCTGGATATACCTGTCCTTGTTGACAGATCAAGCTACGAAAAACATCCTCTCGGAAGAACAGAGTGGATCAAGATGTATGCTGTTCTTGTCGGAAAACAGGTTGAGGCCGAGAGCTTTTTTGATGAAGAGGCCAAGATCATCGACGAACTCGACGATACTGTAAACACCGGAAAGAAAGTGGCGTATTTCTATATAAATGCAGACGGCTCGATCATAGTCAGAGGTTCATCTGATTATATCCCGAAGATGATAGAACTTGCGGGAGCCGAATACAACTTTGATCAGATCGAAGGCGAAAGCGCCTCTATCCCAATCACCCTTGAAGAGTTTTACGCTTCAGCTGTGGACGCCGATTATCTGATATACAACGGTTCTGTAGATGCCGGCGTAAAAACAATGGACGATCTGATCAAAAAGAACGAGCTGTTTGCAGACTTTAAAGCCGTTAAGAACGGCAATGTTTGGAATACGGGAAAATCATTTTATCAGTCGACGGATATCGTCGGAAGGATGATTAAGGATATAAATATCATGATCACTGACGGAGATCCTGATGAAATGACGTTCTTATCTAAGATGTAAAAAACACAGGAAATATTGATTAACTTTTATGAATGAACAGATATTACTTATAGATAAATATGAAAACAGAAAGAGAAGGCTCAGATATACGACGGTGTTTGTTTTGCTGGCGGCGGCGTTTTTATTTATCGTGGTTTTAAATATAAACACGGGAAATGTAAATATCTCCGTGCCTGAGATCGTTAAGATCATATTTACGGGCGAGGGAGATCCGACGCAGGTAAATATCATAATGAAGATCCGTCTGCCGAGGATACTGATGTCGGCTGTTCTCGGAGGAGCGTTATCGCTGGCGGGATTTTTGCTTCAGACTTTTTTTGAAAATCCGATAGTAGGTCCTTTTGAGCTGGGTATTTCTTCGGGAGCAAAAATGGCGGTTGCGCTTACGATGATACTTTTCATTAACAAGATGGGAATGATATCGTCGTATGTTCTTATCATTGCCGCGTTTATAGGAGCGCTGTTGTCTCTCGGTTTTGTGCTGCTGTTTTCAAAAAGGATCAGAAACATGGCGACGCTTCTTGTCGCCGGTATCATGATTGGATATATCTGTTCTGCAATAACTGACTTTCTGATCACATTTGCCGAGGATTCAGATATCGCAAATCTTCATAACTGGTCAAACGGAAGCTTTTCCGGCCTTACATGGGATAATTTTTATCTGACTCTTGCCATAGTAGGAGTTTCGTTTGTCATATGCTTTATGATGGCAAAACCCCTCGGCGCGTATCAGCTGGGAGAAGCTTATGCTCAGAGCATGGGCGTAAACATCAAACGGTTCAGGATTCTGCTTATCATTATGTCGAGTCTGCTGGCGGCGACGGTAACTGCATTTGCGGGGCCTATATCTTTTGTCGGAATAGCGGTGCCTTTTCTGGTAAAGCGTTTTTTGAACACATCAAGGCCGATAGTTGTTATTCCGGCTACTTTCCTTGGCGGAGCCGTTTTCTGTATGATGTGCGACCTTATTGCGAGAACTGCTTTTGCGCCGGTTGAGTTAAATATAAGCACGGTTACGGCTTTATTCGGCGCGCCTATCGTTATTTATATGATGCTGAAAAGGAAGAGAGGCTGATTATGGAACAGGATTATCTTAAACTTGAACATCTTTCAGTCGGGTACAACAGGCAAAGTATCATTGACGATATCAATATAGACATAAAAAAAGGCGAGATAGTCGCTCTGATAGGGCCTAACGGAGCGGGAAAGTCGACCATATTAAAAAGCATCGCCCGGGAGCTTGAGATCATTGGCGGCGACATTATTTTAGACGGAAAAAATATACGCAAGTACAGCTTTAAAGAGCTGTCGTCAAAAATGGCGGTGATCCTGACGGAGAGGATCAAAGTCGAACTCATGACATGCAGGGATATAGTAGCTACAGGCAGATATCCCTACACCGGACGCTTCGGACTGCTGACGAAAAATGACGAAGAAAAGATAAATGAAGCGCTCGAGACAGTTCATGCGTTTGATATCGCATATAAAGATTTCAACCGTATAAGCGACGGACAGAAGCAGCGTATCCTTTTGGCAAGAGCGCTGTGTCAGGAGCCGGAAATAATACTGCTTGACGAGCCGACGAGCTTTCTTGACGTAAAACATAAGCTTGAACTGCTGACTATCCTGACGGATCTGGCGAGGAAAAAGAAGATAACTGTCGTTACTTCGCTTCACGAGATAGACCTGGCGGAAAAGGTTGCCGACAGGATAGTGACAGTTAAGGGAAAAGAACTTTTCGGATTCGGAAAGCCGGAGGATATTTTCGAAGAGTCCAAGATAAAGGAACTCTACGAGATCGAAAAAGGATTTTTTGATCCGCTGCTCGGAAATATCGAGCTTTCCAAACCTGAAGGAGAAAAGCCGAAGGTATTTGTTATCGCCGGAGGCGGCAAGGGCATCCCGGTATTCAGAAAGCTTCAGAAAGAAAATATTCCGTTCGCGGCGGGAATACTGCATACAAATGATATTGACTACAGGCTTGCGCGCCTTCTCGCGGCCGAAGTGATAACGGAAAAACCGTTCGAAGAGATTTCGGATGAGACGTTTGAAAAAGCGCTTAAATGCATGAATTCATGTGAGAGAATCATAAATGTTTCACCCGAGATCGGAAGGATGAATAAAAGACTTGAAGAACTTATACGCATAGCGCAAAAAAGGCAGGAAGAACAGAATGGCTAAAGTAATTATGGTCCAGGGCAC
>CASDUB010000239.1 GCA_949283905.1 uncultured Lachnospiraceae bacterium
ACAATGCAATAGTTTCTACTCACGCATTTTAAATGCGACTTTAAATTTATAATAATAAATTATTTTATCCAACGCAATCTTATTTTCTCCACCAACCCTTTATCCGCCGGCAGCCATTCCACACTGTCCAGCGTATCAGAAGTCAGCCACCTCGCTGATTCATGCTCTTTTAAAACAAGTTCACCGGATTTTATAGAACAGAAAAAGCAATCCATCGACAGATGAAATGTCGGATAATCATATTCCACAGTATCAAGCAATTCGCCTACCTCAATTTCCGTATCCAATTCTTCCTTTATCTCACGCTTTAACGCCTCCTGCGGCGTTTCGCCCGACTCGATCTTTCCGCCCGGAAACTCCCAGCCGTCTTTAAATTCTCCATATCCGCGCTGCGTGGCAAAGATACGGTTTTCATGCACAATAATAGCCGCAACTACTTTTACTGTTTTCATTTAATCCTCCAAAAAAATCATATTGATTAATCTAATTTATGACAGTACCACTTATACAGATCCTTTACGCATTAATTATTTACAACATACTCATAAATATCTTCACGTACCGGTGTTTCTAATTCCCATTCAATTTCCACTGCTGTCTTATCGGTATTAGCCATAATAAATTCTTTAGCATTTCCTGTAGCTTTCATTTTCCCGAGATAATAAAATTCTTTAGATATTTTATCATCTTTATTTTTACGGACAAACAATTCAACATCAATACCTCGCTCCTGAGCATGCAAGAAATTTTGCACATCCTCCGAATTTCTTGTTCGACTCTGTTTAGATATTGCAATCAGCCTGTTTGGACTTTCAAAGTGATCTTCATATTTGATCGTATCCTGTATATCCTCTTCTTTATCATAATTGATAAATACCGGAAATGTCTTTGTCTTGCGATCATACTTATATCCGCCCAGATTCAGCGGCACTTCATTTGTCTCCCATTCTAACAGACGGCAAACATCTTCATATGTGTACTTTTGATAAAGAACAAAACTTGTGTCTTTATATCTGTTGCTGTAATTTTCCTCATATCTTGAAATTCCAAACTCTATCAGTTCTTTTAAAATACTGTAAAAATCAGGATTTCTAAGCATTTTTTCGAAGTTTTCGGAAATAATATAATTATGCGATCCTTCTTCTATAAAAACACAATCTTTGTAAGTTTTCTTTCCAGACCCTGTCGGAAACTGATTAGTCATCACATTTACAACATTTTTAACAGTTTTATTCTGCAGCTTTATTCCGTAATCATCAGACATATCTTTTTCCCAATGTAAAAAGAAGCTTCGGTCATAACTGATCATTCTGTTCAGAAGCGCAAGTTCATGAATGCGTTTTCCACTGGCCAGCTTTTTTGAAATAAATTCTATTACCTTTTCTTCCGACAGAGACAATCTTACTTTATAGTCTTTTTCATATTTAACGAGAAATTTATAATATGAACCCAAACTGTTATTATCAAAGATTCTTAAAACATCCATTTCACCATATTTGTCAAAATCTTTTAACGCCGGAATGTGACCAAGTTTATTTTTCAGATTTCTATAAGTTTCTTTGATTAGTTTGATATCACTGAAATTCGCGCTGTCTATCGCCTCAAAAATACGTTTTCTCGATATTTCGTCAAAATGAATCGTTGAAGACCCCGGGATAATCCGTTCGCCTTCAAGCACATATCTTCTTATATTGTCTTTGTTGTAACTTCTGTCTCCCGATAATGCAATCGGGATCATAAAATTATTTTTATAGTTACCTATAAAATCGAGAATTACCACATATTCTTTGTTTTCCGCTTTTCGCAATCCTCGTCCGAGCTGCTGAACAAATACTATTGGTGATTCTGTCGGGCGCAGCATAATAACCTGATTTATTTCAGGAATATCAACACCCTCATTGAAAATATCAACCGTAAAGATATAATCAAGTTTATTCTCGCCGCTTTCAAGTACAAGCCTTTCGACCGCCTGTTCTCGTTTTTCCTGGCCATCTTCACCTGTTAATGCCAGCGTACGATAACCTCTTTCATTAAATTTTCCGCTCAATACCTGTGCTTCTTTTTTTGAACTGCAGAAAATAAGTCCTTTCGGACTTTCACCGCAATATCCGTAATATTCTATCTGTTTGATCACATAATTCACACGCTCGTCGCTGGCAAGCTTGTTAAAATCTCTCAATCCTGTTTCATCATCAACTGTTTCACCGTCAATCTGAAGATCTGTGATTCCAAAATAATGAAATGGACATAAAAGGTTTTCTTCAAGTGCTTGCTGCAGTCTTATTTCATAAGCAATATTGTGATCAAACGCCTTATAAACATCAAATTCATCTGTACGCTCAGGCGATGCTGTCATTCCAAGCCAAAACTTTGGAGTAAAATATTGCATTATATTCTGATAGCTCACAGCTCCTGTTCTGTGTGCTTCATCGATAATTATCGTATCAAATTCATCTTTTCTAAACTTTTGAAATACTTCCGGTTTTGCCATCATTTGCATCGTCGAAAACAAATAATCCGCATTAAAATCTTTAGAATTTCCGGAAAGCAAACCAAATGTTCTTGTATTTCCAAATACTTTTTTGTAACTCGTGATTGCCTGCTTTGCTATTTGCTCTCGATGAACCAAAAATAATACTTTATTTTCGTTTTCTTCACGCATTGCAAATGCTGACGCATAAGTTTTTCCTGTTCCGGTAGCAGAAATAAGCAATGCCTTTTCCTGTCCGCCGTCACGAATCTTTTCTAAGTTTGCAATAAAACCAAGCTGCATTGCATTTGGCTGTAATTTATACTGCTCAATCGACGGAATATGTGCTTCTTTTGCAATTTTTCTCTGTTCTTTAATGATTTTATAATTCAGTTCATAATTTTCTATAAAATCATCAAAGTCTATGGCATATGATGAGCCCCACAATTCTCCAAATTCCGTCATCAGTTCTTCTGCATATTCACCATGTTCCGTTGATACTACTTTGGTATTCCATTCTTTATTTTTGGTAAGTGCGCTCAACGTAAGGTTCGAACTTCCGACGATGATCCTGTATATCTCTTTCTTTTTGAAAATATATCCCTTAGTATGAAAACCTTCTTCAGCTTTTTCTGTCATATACATTTTCAAAGTGATATTATTTAATTCTGCAAGTTTGCGAAGCGCTTTCGGCTCACTAAAATTCTGGTAATCTGT
>CASDUB010000240.1 GCA_949283905.1 uncultured Lachnospiraceae bacterium
GAAATTTGAGATCACAGCGGCAGGAAAAGCATATTATGAGCTGTTTGATAAATTCCTGGATGATAAAGAGCGCATAGATTTTATTACACAGAATTACGAAATTGAAAACGTTAGAAAGATAAAAGTAGCTTTGCTCACCGGATGGCATTTGCCGAAACTTATGGCAAAGTGCAGAGAAGCTGTTCATGAGAGAATGGCGGAATATAATTTGGATCTTCACTTTGAGTTTTATGATCCTGCCGCAATGAATCATAAACTTCGAAAAGAAGAGATAGATATAGCCATATCGATAGAGCCGGCGCTTGAAAATAATCCGCTGTATTTCAAAAGCTTTCTATGCAATATCAGGTCGGCGTTTTTTGTCGCTGCCGATAATCCGGCGGTCGTTAACGGCAAAATAGACAGGCAGAAGCTAAACGGACCGTTCATCTCATATAATCAGATGGATGGAACACGAATTAATAAATTTAATTACAGCGAGATCATTAACAATAATAAAGTTGTTATCGAGGAATTTGAGACGATGGAGTCGATCGGACAGAGGGTGCTGGCGACGAATGGGGTCGCATTATGTGATGAATGGTCGTCGCCGTACTTTTCTGATTTGTATGTGGCTGAAGCATTTGATAACCGGATCGTTCCCGTTGCACTTGTTTGTAAAAGGGAAAATGGCGACCTGTTTGAGAAGATTGCGGAAATAATAAAAAACAGCATAGAGAAATAAAGTCCAAATAAGCGCACGTCCTATTACTATTGGTAATGGGACGCGCTTTTTTAAAGAATTGGACTGTGGAAGAATTATAAACGATAATATAGTTAACTTAATAATCGTAAGATAAAAAACAGGAGGGAAAAATGAAAAAGAGATTAATTGCATTAGTATCAGCAGGTATTCTTGCGGCAGGTATGTTTGCGGGATGCGGTGCTAAAGAAGATACGCCGGCAGAGCAGTCCACAGTAAAATCGGAATCAAATGAGACGACAGATGGATCAAATGAAGAAGCGAAAGCTGAGTCAGAAGCTCCGGCGGATGAAACAGATGGATCAGAAGAAAGCGGTTTAAGAGGTGAAGGAAAAAAAGTAACGGCTCTTTTCTTCAGTCTTGAAGGAGAGTTCTTTAACATTTTCAATTCAAATCTTGAAGCCGGTCTTACTGAACTCGGTTATGAATATGAAAGCCAGTCAAGCAATATGGATTCAATCACAATGATTGAACAGATTGAAAATGCCACTGCAAAAGGTTCCGATCTTATATGGGTTTGGGCGACAAATGCGGCTGAAGTGGCAGATGCATGCAAAAAAGCACGCGAGAACGGTGTACTGATCTATGCGTTTGTATCGGATCCGGGTGAGGATGCAAGGGATATGTTCCGTGGAACAGACGAAGATTATAACGGTAAAGTTATGGCAGAACTTTGCATGGAGTGGGCAGACAGAGACATGCCTGACGCCGGAGAAGGAGAAATCCGTACTTTGCTTATCAGATCAGACGATCTTTCATCAACAAAAGAGCGCGGTGACGCTGCTAAGAAATATCTTCTTGAAGATCCTAGATTTACTATTGTTGAAGAGATTGATTGTGAGCAGTCTGTAGTAGCTGCACAGGAAACTACTGAAAATATGTTTGCGAAACATGGAGATAATATTGACTGTATACTTTCGCTTGCACCGGGACTTGGAGTTCTTGCATATCTTGATTCAGAAGCATGTATCGCGGAAGATCCTGTAAGCAAGGGAGTTATTTCTTCAGAAGTAAATGAAGAACTCGCTGATTATATGAGAAGAGGACTTTACGATGGAACAGCTGTAAACGGCGGAAATCCTGTAGAAAATGCTGCAACTCAGGTAACGGAGATGGATCAGCTTATTCATGGAGAGAGTGAAGGCGGATTTTCGGGTGTTGATATTGCAAAAGTTACTGTTGATAATCTGGAAGAATTCGGATATTGATTTATTATGATGCGCACAAAATTTGAAACACCAAAAGAATATGCGGATAAATTCATTAAATTTGCAATTGAAACGGATTGTGTCAGCGGGTCGAGGCCGGAACGTTTTAAAGAGATAATGAAAAATAACATCGGATCCGCTTCAGAGTTCAGTCCCATCCCACCGCTTGGAGACGGACTTGAAAGGAAGAATCCGCTGATTGTCGCTCTCGGTGACAGCATCACTGCGGGACATTTTGAAATGACGCTTCCTTTTGAAGAGATTGACAGAAGGATTGCAGCAGGCACTTTTAAGGTCGAGGACTGCAAAGAAATTACGGATGTGCTCGCCTCATATTCCGAACAATTCAGAAGAATGCTGATCGATAAATATGAGCTTACGTCAGTATCTGTTATCAATTCCGGAATCGCGGGAGATACTGTTTTGGGAATGGAAAGACGTCTCGACAGGGATGTGATCTGTCACAGACCGCATCTTGTAATTATAAATGCTGTAATGAACTGGTTTGAAGGTTGCGGCGATTTATCTGAATATGAACGCTCTTTGAGAGCTGTTGTGTATCGTGTAAAGCATGAGACTAAGGCGGATATCATTCTTTTGACGCCGAATATGGCTCTTCCGATGCCGCTTGATAACAAAAATGTGACTCTTGAAGAAAGAGTAAACGTCGTAAGAAAAATAGCAAAAGAACAGGATGTATGTCTTGTGGACGTTTACAAAATATGGGAAGCATATTACAAAGATGGAAATCCTATCGAGCCGCTTCTTGCGAACGGTTCCGTGCATCCTTCGGTTACGGGACATGAAGGCTACGCGATAGCTTTGATGAAAGCGATGCAGTAGGCAATACAATAAGCAATACTTAATATTTTCTTTAATATAAAGCCCCTTTCGGTATTCATGTGATACTGAAAGGGGCTTTGCGTGAGCCTGTATATATTGCAAAGCTATATAGTAAAGCTTCTTAATGAAAATCAATCAGTAACTTTCGAATTGATTTCATCGAATAACTCTTTGATCAGAGCTTTTGTCTCGTCTAAAATGCTGTCTGTGCTGACAAGCTTCTTAACGCGTTTATCTCTTGTTGAAAGTTCTACTTCGCCGGCTTCGAGGTTTTTAGGACCTACAGTTATGCGGACAGGAACTCCAAGAAGATCAGCGTCAGCGAACATCGCGCCGGCGCGTACTTTTCTGTCGTCATAAATAACTTCCACGCCTGCTTTCTGAAGGTCAGAGTAGAGCTTATCGGCAAATTCTTTGCATTCCGGTTTGTCAACGCGCATGCAGCAAAGATGAACCTGCCACGGGGCAATAGAAATAGGCCAGATAGGACCGTATTCATCATGCTTAGCTTCGCATACCGATGCTGCAAGACGGCCGACGCCGATTCCGTAGCAGCCCATGATAGGAGTCTTTACTGAACCGTCTTCGTCTGTATAAGTCATTCCCATTGATTTGGAATATTTTGTTCCGAGCTGGAAGATATTTCCTACTTCAATACCGCGGCTTATCTTAATGGCTTTTTTGCCGCAGCATGGGCAGATGCCGCCGGTCCGGATCTTTGATACGTCAACATATTCAACATCACCGATATCACGTTTGATATTAAGTCCTACATAGTGATAATTTTCTTCGTTAGCTCCGCAGCAAAGGCTTTCGATGCCTTCAAGTGATCTGTCGTATATTATAGTACATTTCGCATTCTGTTTATACGGACCGCAGAATCCTGCTACAAGACCGCAATCTTCTGTTACAACTGCAGGATGAACCTTTTCACCTAACAGGTTTGTAAGTTTTGTTTCGTTTACTTCGTAATCGCCTCTTAAGAATACGATAACGTACTCGTCATCGGCATTTTTTTGGTACATAACGGCTTTGCAGGATTCTTCCACGCGGCTGTTTAAGAAAGTGCATACCTCTTCGATAGTCTTGCAGTGAGGCGTATATACTTTTTCGAGGTCGCGCATCGGCGAGCAGCCTGAGTTATCGACAGTTGTATCGGCAGCTTCCATGTTTGCGCTGAAACCGCATTCGTCGCATGTAACGATAGAGTCCTCGCCGGCGTCAACAAGGAGCATGTATTCGTGGGAAACGCTTCCGCCGATCATACCTGAGTCTGATTTGACCGAGATAACTTCAGGAATGCCGGCTCTCTGGAATATACGGAAGTAGGCTTTTGCCATAACTTCATAATATTTTTCGAGGTCTTCCTGTGATGTGTGGAATGAATAAGCGTCCTTCATAGTAAACTCACGGACACGGATAAGTCCGGCACGAGGTCTCGCCTCATCACGGAATTTAGTCTGGATCTGATAGATCGCAAACGGATATTTGGCATATGTCTGGCCGTATTCACGGACGAGCTGAACGGCAGCTTCTTCGTGAGTCATGCCAAGTACCATAGGTGAACCGCTTCTGTCTTTAAAACGAAGAAGTTCATCGCCTACGCTTTCATAGCGGCCTGATTCTTCCCAAAGAGAGGCCGGGAGAGTAACAGGGAATAATACTTCCTGACAGTCGCTGGCATCCATTTCTTCGCGAATTATATTTTCTATTTTTGCCGTGATTCTTTTCATAGGCGGGTATAAAGAATAAATACCGTTTGCTACATATTTGATATAACCGCCGCGCACTGAAAACGCATGGCTGTCAATGACACAGTCTGAGGGACGTTCTTTAAAACGGTCGCCTACTAAATTTTTCAATTTCATATTTAATATCCTCCCATTTGTCGTGAACTCATTATATATTTTTGATGGTATGGTGCTGTCGGACAAAATAAAAAAAGCCTCTTAATCCTCTAAATGAGAATTAAGGGACCAATAATCAAGATCGGCGGTACCACCCTTATTAACGGAAAAACCGTTCACTTTTATATTAAGATAATGCTCCAAGGCCGGTTCGACAGACTTGTGCAAAAACCTCTCAGCTTTTGGTTTTTTCTCTGTAAGCATAGACACTGTCTACTATTCCTCTTCAATGCCTTTTCATATTAATATAAGCGAAATATTAAGTCAAGACGATATTTATATTTTGACTTTGACTCATGTAAAATCCTATTAATTACAAAAACATAATTGACAAGCATAATAAATACAGATATGCTCAATTCATATCAGATAATATCTTTATACGGAGCAAATGAACTCGGAAATGAGTGGAAGAAAGTACAAAAATATTTAAGCGATTTTTACAAGGAGGTTGTCTATAATGAGCAATATGAAATATATATATGGTGTTGATATCGGGGGAACGACTGTTAAGATAGGACTTTTTACTGAGGAAGGAACCCTTATTTA
>CASDUB010000241.1 GCA_949283905.1 uncultured Lachnospiraceae bacterium
ATACGCCGTTAAAATATTATTACACTGATGTGGGACTTCGAAATGCAAAACTTGGTTTCAGGCAGCAGGAAGAAACTCATATAATGGAAAATATTATTTATTGCGATTTGATTCGCCGCGGATATAATGTGGATGTCGGCGTTGTGGAACAGAATATTAAAACTGAGGAAGGAAAAAAGATCCGGAAACAGTTAGAAATTGATTTTGTCATAAATAAAGGAAACGAGCGGTTTTATATTCAATCAGCGCTGTCTGTTGCTGATCCGGAAAAGAAGAAGCAGGAGATAGCGTCTCTTATCAGGATTCCGAATTCTTTTGGAAAGATTGTAGTGCCCCGGGATTATATGAAGCCATGGCGAGATGATAACGGTATTTTGTATATAGGTGTAGAGCAGTTTCTATTAAATGAGGATTTCTGAGAAAATATTAAGATATAGGAAGATAAGAAAAATTGATCTGAAAAGGCACATTGTCTAGTTCTCAATAACAGTGAAATAAAAATGCGGAATCCGCATTTTTATTTCGAGTAAAATAGCGGCGGAAATGGAATAAAAAACATACGAATACGAGATTGTATAATATTAATAAATAGAATGTAAATCTTTGGCAAAATCTACTTAAAATTGAAAGAACGGTGCTTGCGGAATAAAACCACAGTATATATACTTATGGCAGTATAAAAATGCACAAAATAGGGAGGATATTACTGTGAGGTTTGCACCGGAAGCGTTTCTGATATTTGTTGTGTGCTTATGGTTGTTTTTTGCATGGGCGGTTCATCCTGCCTCTGACAGCGGAGCTAAAATGAAGCCATTCCTAAGGACGAAGTTTGCTCACCGCGGTTTGTGGGATATGTCAAAGGGGATTCCGGAAAATTCAATGCCCGCATTCAGAAGAGCTGTAGAAAACGGATACGCGATAGAATTTGACGTACACCTGACTTCTGACAATAAACTGGTCGTTTTTCATGACAGCAATTTAATGAGAATGTGCGGCGTGCAGGGAAGAATCGAGGATATGTCGTGGGAGGACATATCGAAATTGCATCTGGCGGGAACTTTCTGCAGAATACCGCTTTTTTCAGAAGTGCTTGAAGTGGTCGATGGAAAGGTTCCTTTGCTTATCGAATTAAAACTGCCGTCAATGGATACGAAACTCTGCGAGTTCATATATGAACAGCTCAAGGATTATAAAGGAAAATACCTCATAGAGTCATTTAATCCGTTCGCGCTTAACTGGTTTAAGAAGAATGCGCCTGACATACTCAGAGGGCAGCTTGCTTCGAAGGATTCCCAGTCGGAATCAATTCCCTATATACTGCGTCTCGTGTCGGCTTCTCTTCTTGTAAATCTGCTCAGCCGTCCGAATTTTATAGCGTATAATATTCAGACTAAATTTGGAATGGGATTCAGGATAAATAAGAAAGTATATCATGTGCCTGTATTTGCATGGACGGTAAGGTCGGGCGAAGAATACAAAAAGGTTCTTCCCGAATACGATGGCGTGATATTTGAAAGATTTCTGCCGGAAAATCAGGATAAGCTTCTTTCAGCATAAAAAAACATGATGAAAAAATGCGGAATCCGCATTTAGCATTTTCCTCACGGGCTTGTTATTTTAATGGCCGTGTGTTAATATTATTAAAGGGTTGTCACTCCGCTGGCAGCCTTTTTTCTTTATAACTGATAAATACCTTACGGGAAAGATTTGTATGAAAAAAAGAACAAAAGAAATACTTGATATCCTTGACAGACAGTACGGCACGGATTATATATGTTATCTTAATCATGAAAATGCAGGGCAGCTTCTTATAGCGACTATACTCAGCGCTCAGTGTACTGACGCGAGAGTTAATATCGTTACAAAAGACCTTTTCAGGAAATATCCTGATATGGAAAGCTTTGCAAAAGCCGATTTGAAAGAACTCGAGCAGGATATCAAACCGACGGGTTTTTATCATAACAAGGCAAAGAACATAATCGGATGCGCGAAAATGATCTGTGAAAAATATAATGGAGAAGTTCCGTCAACGCTCGAAGAGCTTACGGCTCTTCCGGGAGTGGGCAGAAAGACGGCGAATGTTATCCGCGGAAATATTTTTCACGATCCAAGTGTTGTTGTTGATACTCATGTAAAAAGGATCTCTAACCGCCTCGGATTTACGACAAGCGATGATCCGGTAAAAATCGAAATGGATCTTATGGAAGTACTTCCTAAGGATCACTGGATATTATATAATATCCAGATAATAACTTTTGGAAGGCAGATCTGTTCGGCGAGAAATCCCAAGTGCGGCGAATGCTTTTTGACAGAGTATTGCAGGGAGTATAAAAATTATGAAAAACAGAACGAAGATTAATTTGATGCCGGTGTTTGCGTGTCTTGCTATTCTGCTGATCCTTGCAGGATTCGGGGCGTTTAAAGTCAAGGCAGCAGATGGAACGGCGGAACCTAATATTTATATCGAAAATGTCTGTGTATCGGGCAAAAACGATCAGGAAATACGTCAGGCTCTTCAGGATAAATTAAATGAACTCAGCCAGGGCACAATCAAGGTAAACGTGGGCGAGCAGTCAGCCGAGATACCTGTAAGCCAGCTTGGACTTTACTGCGTGAACGGCGATATTGTGGAAAAGATACTCGCCATGGGCAACAAAGGAAACATCTGGCAGAAATACGAGATGAAATCATATCTTGAAAACAGCGAGCCGGTGATCTTTGAGCTTGATCTTGCCGTAGATCCGGAGCTTGTAAGGGCGGCTGTAGAAAGCATCTGCGTTCCTTTAAATATACAGAGACAGGATATGAAGCTTGTCATGGGTGACGACGGCATTCTTTATCCTACTGACAAAACGGACGGATTATATGTAGATGTCGATCAGACGACATCGGATATATGTGAATATCTTGATAACGGATGGCATGGCGGATACGGAGAAATAAATGCCGTTACCGTTGACGATCCGGCTGTTGGCGATGCCGAGACTTATTCTCAGGTGGACGATGTTCTCGGAGTGGGAACTACTCTTTATGCCGAGACAGAAGATCAGGCGTCGAGAAATGTAAACATTGCCGTCGGAGTATCGAAGATCAACGGAACCATAGTATATCCGGGCGAGGAGTTTTCTACAGAAGCAGCGCTTGTTCCGTTTACGGCAGAAAACGGATATGAAGAGGCAAATACTATTTTAAATGGAGAATATGTCGAGGATTTCGGAGGCGGAATATGCCAGGTCGCTTCAACTCTTTACAGAGCCGTGCTTGAGGCGGAACTCGAGGTAACGGAAAGATGCGAACATTCGCTGATGGTCGGCTATGTCGATCCGTCGATGGACGCTTCGATCGCTGAAGGTATTAAAGACCTGAAATTTGTCAACAATACGGATGCGCCTATTTATATAGAAGGCTATGTCAGCGGCGGCGTAGTTGAGTTTAAGATCTACGGTCGTGAGACGAGAGATCCCGGAAGGGATGTTGACTTCAAAGGCGAGATTGTAAACGAATACGAATACGAGGACAGGATTGTACTCGATCCGTCATATGAATACGGTTATATCAAGGAACAGGCCGGTCACGACGGAGCGGACGCCGTTGCTTACAAGTATGTATATCAGGACGGTCAGCTCATTTCAACAGAGCAGATAGCTACCAGCTATTATGCCGTTGTCGATCATGTCTATACTGTCGGAATCGACGGCGCGACAAGCGAGCAGCTCAGACAGCTGCAGACTTATGCCGACAATTATGACGTGCAGTCGCTGATTATTATGCTGGACGCGTACTGATGGGGAGAAATAATTGCGTAAAGGTAAGATATCTGAGCCGGTCCTGAGAAGGACAGTGCTCAAATATATTAATAACAACAGAGAAGATGTTATCGTTGGTCCGGGAACAGGCGTTGACGGAGCGGTTATAGATCAAGGAGATTATTATACGGTTTTGGCGCCGTCAGTGATTTCCGGAAAAATTGCAGATAAAGCTTTTTTCGGAATAAACAGGGCTTTAAATAATATCGCGGCCATGAGGGCGGAGCCTGTGGGCGTTATTGTAAATATTCTTGCAAATGAAGAATTTGAAGAGAAAGATTTAAAAGATCTGACGATGCGTATACGGGAAGTGAGCCGTGATTTCGAAATAGCTGTCCTCGGCGGTCATACCGAGATCACTGACAGCGTGAATGATACGGTTATTTCTGTTACTGCGGCAGGACGTAAAAGCAGGAACGGATCTAAAGAGAATATATCGGATAACGCCGCGCTTATTGTTTCCGGATATGTCGGACTTGAAGGAACGGCTATCCTTGCGGAACTTAAAGAGAAAGAGCTTTCGGAATATTATTGCATTGACCTTGTAAGGCAGGCTAAACGATTTAAAGATAAAATAAGCGTTCTTCCGGCAGCAAAAGCTCTGGAGGATGAAAATGTATTTATGCATGATATCTCTCAGGGCGGCATTTTATCCGCGCTTTGGGATATCGGGATCAAAACGGGTATGGGTTTAAATGTTGATATGAGAGCCATACCGATAAAACAGGAAACTGTAGAGATCTGTGAATTCCTGTCAATCAATCCGTATGAACTTCTGTCGGGAGGAGCCATGCTCATTGTTGCAGAAGATGAAGAAAAGGTGACGGCAGCCCTTGATAAGCGGGGTATTAATTCAAGTGTCATAGGGCGCCTTGATCCGGGAAACGACAGGATACTTAAGTTTGGTGAAACAACAGGTTATTTAAACAGGCCGGCGGCTGACGCCATATATAAATTTGTATGATTCAGGAGAAATGATATGCCATTAAACATTGTTCTGCACGAACCGGAAATACCAGCAAATACAGGAAATATAGGCAGGACGTGCGTGGCCACAGAGACAAGGCTTCATCTGATAGAACCGCTTGGTTTTCAAATAACCGAAAAAGCCGTAAAAAGAGCCGGCATGGATTACTGGTCTAAGCTTGACGTTACGACATACGTTGACTATGAGGATTTTATCGAAAAAAATCCCGGAGCTAAAATATACTATGCCAGTACAAAAGCGCCTCAGATGTATACGGAAGTGAATTTCGAAGAAGATTGTTTTATCATGTTTGGAAAAGAAAGCGCAGGCATTCCTGAGGAGATTCTTGTGGAGAACCCAGAGACGACGATAAGGATTCCTATGCTTGATGATATCAGATCGCTGAATCTTAGCAATTCCGTTGCCGTTATATTGTATGAAGCCCTGAGACAAAACGGCTTTAAACATTTAGTCGGAACGGGAAGCTTACGAAACTATGAATGGGGAGCTGTGAAATAAGTTGAAAAGAAGAGTTGATGAACTTTTAAAAGAGACGATGGATCTTCATCCGCCGAAATTGCTCTCTTCTTTAAAGGAACTGAACATCATTATTCAGAAGGGACAGCAGTATCAGAGCACGTTCAGAGTAGGAACGGCAGGCGGACAGAAGCTGCGCGGAAGCGTTTATTCCGATAATCACAGAATAGTTTTTGCGGAAGATGAATTCAGCGGGAGCGCATGTTCTATTCTTTACGGTATCGACACGAACGGTCTCGATGAAAATGAGGAGATCACAGGAAATATTTTTCTGATAACGGATATCGGCGAACTTACGATCCCTGTTTACGTGATCATAGAAGATAATCTTCCTGATGAATACGGAGAAATACAGAATCTTGACGACTTCGCGAAATTGGCGTGTAAAAATTTCCGCGAAGCTTTTCTGATGTATACAAATGAAAATTTTCTGAGGATTTTAAGAGGCGATGACTCGAAATATATACCTCTTTACAGAGGATTGTCTCAAAATCCCGTTACATATCAGCACCTTGAGGAATTCCTCATTGCGGCCGGTAAAAAAGATCCGGTTCATCTTTCGGTAGATAAGCCGGATAAAATATCATATGTATTAAACAATTCCATTAAAGATACCCTTTATATCACCAAAAGCACGTGGGGATATACTTATGTTGAAGTGCAGTCTACGGCCGGTTTCATAGAGATCGACAAAAAAGCCGTAACGTCCGACAATTTTGTCGGAAGATCCTACGGCCTTGAATTTGTTCTCAACAGAGAAAAACTGAAGGGCAGAAAATGCAAGGGCAAGATCATCATTACTACTGTCCATGAAAAGATCGAGATAGAAATAGAGGCTTCGCCGTTTGCGGAGATGGAGCTGGTTTCTTCAAAATTCCGCAAGATCAGGATGCTCAAACTGATACAGGGATTTCTGAATCTTGAACTCAAAAAGGTGGATTACAGGACATGGTATGATTCTTCGATACAGTGGATCAATGAAATAAAAGAAGAAAAAGAAAGTTTCTTCACTTTGTTCGCTGAAGTTTATCTTGCCGAGTGCGCGGAACAGAAATCGAAGATGATAGAGCTTTTATGGCCTGTAAAAACAGGCGATATCGTGCTTGAAAAACCGTGGCAGAAGGCGGCTTATCTTTATCTCGCAAAACAGGCGGGAATCCTGCCTGAAGAAGAGCAGAAGATTGCTCCGCAGCTTTACGCCCTTTATCAGCAGGCGCCGGAAGATTATCTGATCCTTGAACTTTATTTAAAAGAACTGGAATCGCATGGATATAACTCGCCATGGGGCCTTTCGGAACTTGAAAAAGTATATGACAGGGGATGCAGAAGCCCGTTTTTGTATTTCAGGGCGTGGTCCCTTATAAATAAACAGGAATCTCTCCTGCGCAAACTTTCTCCGTTTTTGATCAGAGTTCTTCTTTTCGCTCAAAAAGAAGGAGTTATAACGGAGGGAATTCTTTTGAGAACGGCGTTCTTAAGCGCGAACGTTAAAAAGTTTTATCCTACTCTTTATAAGATACTGTGTGAAGGATACGAGAAATACGGAAAAAAAGAGATCCTTGAAGCTATATGCAGGCATATTATGAACGACGATCCTGTTTTGCCGGCTTATTATAAATGGTACGAAAAGGCAGTAGAAGAAGATATCAGACTTACAAGGCTCTACGAGTATTATATCGAAACAAGGCCGGAAGATCTGAATACGCCGATACCGATGGCTGTTAAACTGTATTTTTCATATAATACTTCGATTGGAGAAAGAAAGAGAGCTTATCTTTATTCAAGAATAATACAGGAAAAAGAATCCGATCCGATATCATTTGAGAATTATGAAAAAATAGCGAGGGATTTTGCCGCTGCCGGACTTAAGAGGGGACGTATAAACG
>CASDUB010000242.1 GCA_949283905.1 uncultured Lachnospiraceae bacterium
AACTGCCTCTAAAATAGCGTCTAATACTGTCTGTCTGATTGATTCATAAATCATGATAAATTCCTCCCTTTTACGTAAGTTTTCTGAATTAAATTAAAATGCCTGTTTAAGAATCGCGATGATATCCTCTTTTGTTACGCCCTGACGTGGGTTGAACATAAGCGGAACCTCAAGAAGAGCGTTCTCAGCGATAACATCGAAATCTTCTTCAGTAACGCCAAGCTCTGAAAGAGTTTTAATTCCGACAGTGTTCTTCAGATCGAGAAGCGCATCTGAAAGAGCATACATGTCTTTATCTTTATCGCCTGTGAGAGGAAGATTGACAGCTTTTGCAAGTTCAATCATTTCATCAGGACAGCTTGGTGCGTTAAATCTCATAACATATGGAAGAACTGTTGCGTTTGCAACGCCGTGTGCAAGATGGTTACGTGCGCTGAGCGTATGAGCGATTGCATGAACAAGTCCGAGGTTTGCGTTTGAGAAGCTGTATCCTACGATGATGCAGCCGAGCATCATGTCTTCTCTTGCCTGCATATCGTTTCCGTCTTCAACTGCTTTCGGAAGAGCGTTGAAGAAGATCTTAAGAGCTTCAACAGCGTGATATCTTGTAAGTCTGTTTGAAGCGTTTGAGATATAGCTTTCGATGGCGTGTGTCATGGCATCCATACCTGTTGCAGCAGTAACGCCCTTCGGTACTGTTCTTGTAAATTCAGGATCGCAGATAACCTGTGACGGAACCATTTTGTCATCGATAACAACATATTTAACAACTTTTACAGTATCTGTAAGAGCTGAAACGTTTGTGATCTCGCTTGATGTTCCGGCTGTTGTAGGAATAGCGATAAGCGGAAGAACAGGATTCTTAACAAGACCGATTCCGCCGTACTGTCCGATAGGTCCCGGATTTGTCATGAGTACGTTAACCGCTTTAGTAGCATCGATAGATGAACCGCCGCCTACTGCTACGAAGCCCTGTACCTGAGCGTCTTTTGCGATAGCGTACATTTTTTCGATAAGTTCGTTTGAAGGGTTTGGTTCAACGTCACCGAAAACAGTAACCTCAAGACCGTCTACTTTGTTGAGTTCGGCCATGACTTTTTCAGGAATGCCTGCGAATTTAACGCCCGGATCATGAACGAGCATGACTTTCTTAAGCCCGAGGTTTTCAATGATACCTGAAAGAGACTGGATTGCGTCTTTACCAAATGTCAGATTGTTATGTACAAAAAACTGAAATGCCATTTTTTCTTCTCCTTCTAGCTTATTGCTTTTTATTTTAATAAGTATGTCTTACTTACCGGTTTCTATGATTATTCGCCGTCAGGGTTCATTCCGTTAGGAAAGAGAACTACTTTGATGGCGTCTTTACGTGTAAGCTCGATTCCTTTGTTTATCTCTTCGAGAGGAAGTCTGTAAGAGATGAAATCGGAAGCGTTAAACGCATCGGATATAGCAAGCTCGAAAGCTTTCTTTGACTGGATGTAAGAAGCACCGAAGTGTCCTTTGATCCAGATGTTGTTGTAGTGGATAAGGTTTGTATCGAGCTCTGTCATAGCGCCCTTCGGAACTCCGCCGAAGAATACCACGAGTCCGCCTTTTCTTACCATCTGAAGAGCAGGCTGCTGTGTTGCCGTTGAAGGGTTGGCGCAAATTACTTTGTCGGCGCCTTTTCCGTTTGTAAGTTTGAGAACGGCTTCAACAGGATCTGTTTCTTTACTGTTGATGATGTGATCAGCGCCGAAAGCAGTAACCTGATCAAGACGAAGCTGGTTGATATCGATCATGATAACTGTCTTTGCACCGCGAAGCTTAGCGACTTTAGTCATGAAGCATCCGATAGGGCCAGCGCCTACAATAACAACTACATCGTTGAAGCCTACGCCGATATTGTCTTCGCATGCGTATACAGAAGTAAGAGGCTCTCCTAAAGAAGCAGCTTCGTATTTGATGCCGTCAGGAATACGGTAGATTCCGCCGTATTTGATCTTCTCGCCGCCGATGGCGATGTACTGGGCAAATCCGCCTGTGCCTGCGAGTTTTGCAACATGCTCGTTTTCGCAGTTTTCTGAGTGACCGCTGATGCAGTTGTCGCACTCCATACAATATGTACCCGGGAAGAGGTATAATCTGTCGCCGACCTGATATTTTGTTTCCTCGGCTCCGATCTCGTCAACAACACCTACGATCTCGTGACCGTAAATGAACGGATAATTTCCTTTTCTTGAATCTGAAGTAAGATTTCTTATATCTGATCCGCAAAGGCCTACTGCCATTATTTTGAGGATCACGCCGTCTGCCGGACACTCCGGTTTTGCTACGTCTTCGTAACGGATATCGTTTGGTCCGTACATTACTGCAGCTTTCATTGTTGCCATTTCTATACCTCCTAATATATTCACTTTTATGATCTGTGTGTCTGATCTGTATACCTGTATGATACAAGGTTTTACGGAGTAAGGCAAACTTCCAATTGCCGTTATGAAACGGAAACTAATTCTTTTTTTAACTGTACACTTGCCGTTACGAAACGGAAATTAAACAATTGTAAAGCATATATAATTTTGTTATAGTGTTATAAAATAGTTCGGAATATTTTATTGATATTGTACCGATTGTATAGTTAAGGCGAAAATGCCGGATCGATTAAATACGGAGGTTGAATATGGTTTTAAAAGAAAATTATCTGCTTGGCATGGATCTGGGTACGACTAACATTAAAGCTAATATTATGGATGAGGACGGAGAGGTAATCGCTACCGCCTCAAGACCCAATACGCCTATCATGCCGGGACCCGGAATGGTGGAGCAGGATCCGAGACAGTGGTGGGACAATGCATGTTCCATATTAAAAGAGATAACGAAAGAAGCGGGAGAAGAGGTCGTAAAAAGAATCCGCGGAATAAGCGTAAGTTCTCAGATCATATCTCTTGTACCTGTAAGAAAAGACGGAACTCCGGTGCGCAACGCCATAACATATCAGGATACAAGATCGGCAGGAGAGCTTGAATACATAGTAAACGCCCTCGGATATGACAATTATGCATCGATCATGGGAGCACCGCCAAGCGTTGCTTTCCTTACTACAAAACTTTTATGGTACAGAAGAAACGAGCCTGAAAATTTCGCGAAAACAGAAGGCCTTGTTCAGGCGAACGGATATATAAACTTAAAACTTACAGGAAATATAGCAATAGATCTGGATTGCGCGTCCCGAAGCCAGTGCATGGATGTTAAGACTCAGAAATGGTCAAAAGAGATCGGCGATGTTATCGGCGTCGATCTTGAGAAACTCATGCCGCAGCCTGTAAAGATAACGGAGATAATCGGCTATGTTACTGAAGAAGCTGCAAAAGAAACAGGTCTTATCAGCGGAATACCTGTATGCGCCGGAGCATCTGACGCCATGGCGTCTATGTATGCGACAGGAATTTCCAAACTCGGCGAGGTAGGCGAAGCTTCCGGAACAACATCTCTTTTATTTACGGGAACTACAAAACTCGGAAAATATTCCGATCCTGTAGTTACTTTCCCATGCGCTATCGACGGCATGCCCTATCTTTATGATGCTCCTATTCAGACATCGGGAGCGGCTGTTAAATGGTTCCTTGACACATGGGGAACTGCAGAAAAAGCAGAAGCGGCTAAACTCGGAATGAATGATTTTGCTTATATAAATAAGATCGCCGAAGAAGTAAAACCGGGCTCTGAGGGTATTATGTTTTTCCCGTACCTGCTCGGAGAAAGAGCACCCCTTTGGAATTCGCACGCAAAAGGCATGTTCATAGGAATGTCCCTTACATCTACGAGAGATCAGTTCTTCCGCGCGGTATTTGAAGGAACGGCATACGCCGTAAGACATGTAATAAGTACTGTTTCGGAGATATCGGGAATCAAACCGACGGCTTTGAGAATCGCCGGAGGCGGTGCCAAATCTATCACATGGTGCAGGATCAAAGCTTCCATGCTTCATGTGCCTGTTTATACTCTTGATGATAAATCTGGAGACGTTCCGTTCGGAGACGTGCTCATTGCCGGAAATGCAGTAGGAGTGTTCCCTGAACTTACAAAGACGATTCAGAAGATCGTAAAAGTCAAAGAAGTTATAGACCCTGTTCCTGAATGGGAAGAGGCGTATGATAAATTATTCCCGTATTACGTGGATATGTATAAGCATCTTGATGAGGATCTTAAGAAATATAAAAAGACTGTAGATTCGATTTGAATATAGCAAAAGCCGCGGTATAATGCCGCGGCTGATTTTTTGCTGTTTGCCAGATCTAAAATGTATCGTCCATAAAAGAATCGAGAAGTTCCGGATTTTGTGAAAGACAGCGCGCGAAGAAATAAAACCAGCCGAGCTGCTTTTTGTCTTTTGTCGGAAGGATCAGATACATGATCGTCTGTACGCTTCTTAAGTGCTTCCATGAGATCGATTTGGTCAGCGTTGCCAGAGAAATCACGGGATCCGTTACTGAATCGTCCGTCTGATAGATAAACAGGAAACCGTTTCTTAAAAGTGTATTGTAATCCACGGCCGGATCTGCATATCGTATCTGTGGAATATGCGTCCTGCTCTGAACCACAGAGCCGATGGAAGAAAGCGTCGTAATGAGGCTTTCTTTATTTTTTATATTGAAGATCAGATCGCTTTTAAAGTATTCGGAGAGCTTCTTAGGGAGCGGCCCGAATAATTGTTCACAAAGATATTTGTTTATATAAGTTTCGATCATCCGCCTGTCGTTGCGTTCCAAAAGAGGGGAAACAACTATAAGCGGGATATTTTCCTTTTTCTGAAAGTTGCTGATCTTAACTGTCGATAAGATCATATAAGGATCGTCGTCAAGGGATTTTTGCTTTGCGTGTATGGGGTACGGGCCGTTCAGATCGAGTTCGTCTCTGTAATGGTGTTTGAGCCGATTCATCATATAAAGCGTGATACTGTTGTTGGTATGACTGACGATACTTGTTTTGATGCCTGATTTCAGGTGAGAACGCTGAAGAGCGCTGTGGGCGGAAATGAAAAACGGAAACAGATAGTCGTTTTCGTCGCTTCCAAGCGCTATTTCGCACTGCTCCTCGAGAAACAGGCGTGAGTAATTTACTATATCTCCCAAAAACGGATATTTGATACGCAGTTCGTCTCCAAAAAGATGATTTTGGATCTGCGGAGCTACTATGCCGTCAAATAAAGCCTGCACATGCAAAGTGAGATCGATAAATAAAAAATCATCACTGGTATAATCTACGCCGAATTCGTCATAGATTGACTTTAAAAGATTGTTGACTATATGGTGACATAATATGTCTGTATTTTCCAATGCTTTGTTTTTGGAATGGCTTGTATCGCAGAAGACCTCGAGCTGTCTTAAGATGTCGGAAAGCCATATATACTCCGAGCGTTTAAAGTCGAGATTCCAGATTTCGCTGAGCTCGCGGAGGACTTCCTGTACAAGTTCGGAAATCCTGATCTTGGAATCTGCTTCTTCGGAGTAGTGCACGGAATGACCCTGCCTTACACGATAATGCATCACGGTTATCGCAAGAGTCATATATATAAAAGCGGAGTCGTCAAGGGAAACAGACCATTTGATGAGCGAAGCTTTTAAAATATTCTGTATGGTTCGAAGTATATCCGCGCTGAATTCGTCTCGTTTTAAGACTATTCCTTCTCTTGAGTCGTAATCCCAGTATTCGGCGTAATTTCTGATAAGAATATCGCGTCTTTTGATCTCGTTGTTTTCGAGTCTGACAAAATTTCCTTTTCGTTCCATCTGAAGATACGGATGACGGGCGGAAATCTGTTTCTTGACTGTTTTGAGGTCGTTTTCCAGAGTCGTACGGCTTACAAACATTTCGTCTTCTAAAACACCGAGCTCGCACCAGTCGTTTTCTCTTAAGAGACGTATCATAAGAGTACGTATGCGGTCGTCTTTTGAAGCGTAACTTTCGTGTTCGGAAAAAAGTTCGATAAAAACATGCCTGTCTTTTATGGATAATGAGTAACCTTTTCCATAAAGAGGCAGGATCTGAATACCGTATGACTCAAGCTGGGAATTGATTTCTTTTATATCGCTTCGTATTGTCCGTTCTGATACATCAAGCGCTGTTGCGAGCTCTTTGCCCGAAACAGCGCCGTGTTTTTTGTTCAGAACTGAAAGCAGGTTTTTCTGTCTTGAATGCAGATTAAGTGCTTCCATAGTTCCCTCCGATTATAATGATGCAAATTAAAGCATTTCGATGATCACTGATACACCCATGCCGCCTCCGGCACAAAGTGTTGCAACTCCGTAGCGGTTGCCGCGTTTTTTCATTTCGTACATAAGCGTGTTCATGATACGGCAGCCTGTAGCGCCTACAGGATGTCCCAGTGAGATACCGCCGCCGTTTACGTTGAGCTTGTCGTCAGGAACGCCAAGTTCTCTCTGGCAGGCAAGTACCTGAGAAGAAAAGGCCTCGTTGATCTCCCAAAGATCAATATCGTCTACTGTAAGGCCTGCTTTTTCAAGGGCTTTCTGTGTAGAGCTGATAGGACCGACGCCCATGATCTCGGGATCTACGCCTGTTGTGGCTGTAGAAACGATTCTTGCCATGATAGGGCATCCGAGTTCTTTTGCTTTTTCTTCTTCAATAAGGATAACGCCCGCTGAAGCGTCGTTCATTCCCGAAGCGTTTCCGGCTGTTACCTTTCCGTCTTTTTTCATTGCCGGACGAAGTTTTGCAAGGCCTTCAAGTGTTGCGTCGCGTCTTGGGTATTCGTCTGTTGTATATACTGTATCGCCTTTTCGTGAAGAAACTGTGATAGGTATTATTTCGTCTTCAAAACGTCCTGAATCGATAGCTGCAACGGCGCGCTGCTGTGAGCGGAGTGAATAAGCGTCCATCTCTTCTCTCGTGATGCCGTATTTGTCGGCTACGTTTTCGGCTGTTATGATCATTGCAGGACCTACTCCGAGCTCTGTGAGAGAATCCCACATCGAGTCGCGCATTTCCATATGTCCGTATTTCTGGCCGTAACGGGCGTTAAATACCATATGAGGAGCTGTACTCATGCTGTCGGAGCCTCCCGCCATGATGCAGTCGGCTTCGCCTGCTTTGATCTGATAATATCCCATCTGTATAGCTGAAAGGGAGGATGTACAGTTACGATGTATTGTAATGCCCGGAACAGTCGTAGGAAGTCCTGCTTTAACGGCTGCAACACGGGCAAGATTGTTTTCTCTGAAAGTTCTCTGATAGTTGCATCCCCATATAACGTCGTCGATGATAGCAGGATCGATGTTGGCGCGTTTAACGAGGTTCTGCATTACCGGAATTGTAAGTTCTGATGGTGTAAGTGTTTTGAACTGGCCGCCGATCGTTCCGATAGGAGTTCTGCAGCCTGCGACGATTACTACATTTCTCATTATTATTCTCCTGAAATATGCGAAAGATTATTTTAAATTTCTTAAAAAAAGGGACTGATGAAGCAGTCCCTTTTAAGTTTTACAAATTGAATTAATATACGCCGTATGGGTATACTTTATCAGGAACAGATCTGTCGATTCTGTCTGAAGGAACAAAAGCAACCGCACGAACGATAGTACCGTCGCCCATGTACCAGCGAAGCGGGAACGCGCAGAAGAGGAATCTCTGATTTGTTACTTTATCAAGATCTCCGCCGAGGTTCTCGATACCCATTACGTTGTTTGCCATGAGCATGTCATGTACAGGCTCCCACTCAGGGAAGTCTTCGATTGCAGGATGTCCGAATTCAGCTTCGTATTCTTCACAGATACGTGGAACGTATGGTCCCGGGCCGTGATCAGCTGCATATGTGTAAAGAATGTGGTCGATAGCCTGCATATCAAAACCAACGCCACGAACTTTGTGATCTATGAACCACTGTCCGCCTGCGATTGAAAGACCAGGGCTGTATGCGAAGTAATCGTCGTTCTCGCCCCAGCGTCTGTGTGTACCTGTGTTAAGGAGTACCCAGTCGCCTTCTTTGATTCCGCCGGGAACTTTTTTAGCTGCTTCTTCGATCTCTTCAGGAGTGATGAGTTCCCATTTTTTCTTAGGAATATCAAGACAAACAGCTTCACCGAAGTAGTTCTCGATAGGAAGTTCATGTGTATATGGGCTTTCAGGAATTACGTGAGCAGGTGAGTCTGCATGTGTTGAGTTATGCATATGGAATGAGTTGAATGTCTGGAGCAGTCTGTAGTGCATAGGCATATGCTGAACTCTGTCGATGTGGAAATCGCCGTTTGAAGGCCAAAGTGGATTTCCTCTACCAAATGGGTTTGAAAGATCTACAAGTTCAAAAGTACCGTCTTTGAACATATCGAAGATACTTCCATCATATGGCTTTTTCCAGTCATATGTATGAGCATAGTTTTCTTCGCGGGTATGTCTAACCGCTATTTCCAACACTTTTCTTGCCATAATTGAAATCTCCTTTTCTTTAATAATTGTTAATTTAATAATACTATAATGAAGAATTATTACAAGCGAAAAACTGCCGCTATTAAAAGGAAATGGAAATGCGTATACTGCCTATATTTTCCGACAAAGAAGCGGAAAAATTATAACAAAGAAACTTCCCGAAAGACAATAACAGACCCGACCGAATTGTTCTCTTTTCGATCGGGTCTTTAATGAATATTCAGTAATTTCATTGTCTACACCTACGACTTTCTTAAATTATGGGTGATTTGTTAAGTTTTTGTTGGACCGTACCTCCGTTTCTTAGATTATGAGTTCTTTGCTTAAACTTTTGATGGACCGTACCTCCCACAATGTATTAACTGTTTATGGTTGCCATCTATGTAAACTCCTATGGAGATTCTAAAGTTGAGCAAGAAGTTAAGTTCCCATTGGTCTATACCTCTTTCTTCTTTTTGATGATTGAATTATATAATAGTTTTTGGAGAAAGTCAATACTTTTCTGAAAATAAATTATAAATAATTAAATAATCAAAAAAATATGCAAAATGACAGAAAAAATGAGAAATTTAAAAGCCTGATCGATTATTAATATTTCTTAAATCGACCAGGCTTTTAATGAATTTCCTTTAATTTCATTGTCTACACCTACTGCTTTCTTTAATTAAAAGAGTTTTTTTGGATAATTTTTTTATTTTTGATAATTATTATTATCTTTTTAAATTTATTTATCCTTTTTATTTTGATAATCGATTATTTTTATCTTCTTCTATAAATAATCTTCTTCTTTATTATCTTCTTCTTAAATAATCAATCATCTTTTATTTAAGGATTTTAAATTTTTATTTTGATAATAAAATTATCTTTTTTGGAATTTATTATTTATTCTTGATTTTATTCTTTTTGTTATTCGATTTCTAATCTGAAGTCTTTCGACACTTTTTTGTCTGTTATGGAAAATATTTCCTTGTATATGTGTCGGTTCATTAATTTTCGTCAAATAACTTTGAATAATTTTGATCGAATAATTTTTATTCCTTTTTTATTTTATTATCCGTTTCTCTTTTGATGGTTTTATTGTATATCACAAATTGGCGTTTGTCAACAGGTTTCTGAAAAATTTTTTAAAAAAATTAAATATTCAGACAAATTATACCGGTTTGAACGGTGAAGCCCTTAGATGACGTATATATTTATAAAGTAAAGATAAAATCTTAACGATTTCACAATTTATACCTTGATTTTTTACGGCACCGAATGTATTATATGGGAAATGAGTGGTGGAAAGTGGGTAAAAGTGGCGAAAAATGGAAGAAAAATGGTTCCGGTGCCACAAAAAACCCTGATGAGGTAAGTTGCCATGTTTATGGGAGAGTACAGTCATTCGATTGACGAGAAAGGAAGATTAATAATGCCGGCAAAATTCAGAGAAGAGCTTGGGGAGGCTTTTGTTCTGACAAGGGGACTTGACGGCTGTATTTCCGTATATCCGCAGACCGAATGGAAAAAACTCGAAGAAAAACTCAGCTCATTACCGCTCACAAATAAAAATGCCAGAACGATCACGAGGTTTTTAGTGTCTTCGGCGGCGACATGCGAACTTGATAAACAGGGACGAATGCTTGTGCCGAATGCGCTGCGCGAATATGCGGGACTCGTAAAGGACGTCATAGTAACGGGAAATCTCGAGCGTATCGAAATCTGGGATAAAGCCAAATGGACTGCAAACAACAGCTTTGATGACATGGATTCTATAGAACAGGGTCTCATGGAGTGTGGAGTTTTGATTTGATCATGGATTTCAGACATACATCGGTTTTATTATCAGAAGTGATTGAGAATCTTCGAATCAGACCGGACGGGATTTATGCCGACGGTACGTTGGGAGGAGCCGGTCATTCATACGAGATCTGCAGACGTCTGAATGAAAAAGGAAGATTATTTGGCTTTGATCAGGATGACGACGCGATAGAAGCGGCGTCGGAGAGGTTAAAAGAATTTAAAGATCGTGTGACGATCATACACAGCAATTTCAGCAATATGACAGAGGAACTCGGGATCAGGGGAGTAAAAAGTGTCGACGGCATTTTATTAGATCTCGGCGTTTCGTCGCATCAGCTTGATGATGCGGATCGTGGATTTTCATATCGCTTCGATGCACCTCTGGATATGCGAATGGACAGAACACAGGGGCGTACCGCGGCAGATGTGGTAAACGGCTACGACGAAGAGGAGCTGTTTCGTGTCATAAAGGAATACGGCGAAGACAGGTTCGCGAGGAAAATTGCCCGTAATATTTGCAGAGCAAGGCAGGAAAAGCCGATCAGAACAACAGGCGAATTGGCTGAAATAGTTAAGTTGTCGATTCCTGCAAAGATGAGGGTTTCCGGCGGACATCCGGCCAAAAGGACTTTTCAGGCGATAAGGATCGAAGTTAACGCAGAACTTGATGTACTTGAAGAATCTTTGGACAAAATGATTGATAAATTGTCCGACGGCGGAAGACTTTGCGTTATCACTTTCCATTCATTGGAAGACAGAATAGTAAAGAACATTTTCAGAAAAAATGAAAATCCCTGTACCTGCCCTCCGGAATTTCCGGTATGTGTATGCGGGAAAAAGCCAAAAGGCACAGTTATAACAAGAAAGCCTATTATTCCTTCAGAAGAAGAAATCCGTATTAATTTACGTTCCCACAGCGCGAAACTGCGGGTGTTTGAACGCAGACTTGAGACTTGATCGACGGCATGCGTTAAGACAGGCACAGATGGAGACAGGGAAACAGAAACCGGAAGCGGATGAGTTGTCTTGACAAAGATAAAAGATGACATGGACTGACAGAAGGGTAAGTTTTGGAAGAGACGGAAAAATGAATTATTTTGAATATGAAGACGGAAGCGCCGTAAGAAAAGTTGCGGAAGCTCCGGAAAGAGATAAAGCTAACAGAAAACAGAGTAAGAAGAGCCGTGCGAAAAACGCAGGAAACAAAAGGATCCTCAGCAGGGGATACGTTGTGTTTCTTGCGGGCGTTTGTATTGCCGCTTCTGCGCTCTGCATAACATTTTTAAGGCAGAAAGCTACTATTACGACTCAGTATGAGCAGATTGCCGAGCTTGAAAGCCGGTACAACAATCTTAAAAATGACAATGACGCACGTTATAATCAGGTTATAGGTTCCGTAAGTATGGAAGACGTCAAGGAAGCGGCGGAAGACAGACTCGGCATGCATTATGCAGGCGAAGATCAGATAATGTACTATGATCTCAGCGACGGAAGCTATGTCAGACAGTATAAGGACGTGCCGAATAACTGAAAATACAGACAGGTATATATATGAAGAAAAAGAAAAGGACACAAATCAGAAAATTCCCTGTTAGAAAAATAAATATTCAGATTAGCAAAAAGCTGGTAGGACTGTTCGCGGTAGTCATACTGGCTTTAATAGCTTTAGTGGTTAAAATTACTTCTATAAATATAACAGAGGGAAGTGAATACAGAAGAATAGTACTTCAGACGGCGCAGCAGCAGTACGGAAACAGGACGACTGCATTTAAAAGAGGCGACATACTGGACAGAAACGGAACGATACTCGCCACGAGCGAGAGGGTGTATAAACTCATCCTGGACTGCAAAGTCGTTAACTATGAAGAAGAGGATGACGACGGAAACACGGTGCAGCCCTATGTCGAGCCTACAATAGATGCTCTCGTAAAAGTGCTCAAATGCGATGAAAAGGATATAAGAGAAAGACTGACTGATGAAAACACAAAAAACAGTCAGTATCAGATCCTCGATGACGAGATCACGATGGAAGAAAAAGAGGCTTTTGAAGAATATCTCGACACGGATACAAAAAACCTCACCAAAGAAGAAAAAGAGTATTTTGAAAATATAAACGGCGTATGGTTTGAGGAAAGCTACAAGAGAGTTTATCCGCAGAACTCAATAGCCTGCGATGTAATAGGATTTACGAACTCGTCAAACGAAGCGTCGTGGGGAATAGAGGGATATTACAGCGATATCCTGAACGGCGAGAACGGACGAATCTTCGGATATTTCAATGAAGATTCGGATGTGGAACAGAATATTATAGAGCCTCAGGACGGAAACAATGTCGTTTCGACAATAGACGTAAATATACAGCAGATCATCAGAAACGCCATAGAAGATTTTCAGGAGAAGTATAAAAACGGACCGAACGGAGAAAGGGCGGCGGAAAACATAGCCGTTCTCGTAATGGATCCTAATAACGGCGAGGTCCTCGGAATGGATTCGACCGACTGGTATGATCTTAACGACCCTCAGAATCTTTCCCATATCTTCGGTGAATCCGAATGGGAGAAAATGTCAACGGAAGATAAAACCGTAAAAATGAATCAGATATGGAGAAATTACTGCATATCGGATGCGTTTGAGCCGGGTTCTACCGTAAAACCGATGACCGTTGCGGCGGCACTTGAGACTGACACGACAAATGTGACCGATAAGTATGTGTGCGACGGTTATCAGATGATAAACGGGGTTATGATAAGATGTTCGATATATCCGTCGGCACATGGGGAACTTGATGTAAGGGGCGGGCTTGCCCAGTCGTGCAACGACGTTATGATGCAGCTGGGTGAAAAACTCGGAGCCGAGAGCTTTTTGAAATATCAGGATATCTTTAACTTCGGAAGAAAAACGGGTATCGATCTTCCGGGAGAAAATCCCGGTATTCTCTATACCGAAGACGCTATGGGCGAAATAGAGCTTGCGACATCGGCGTTCGGTCAGGGATATACATGTACGATGGTGCAGGAGGCGTCAGCTATAGCCTCTATAATAAACGGCGGATATTATTATAAGCCTCATGTGGTTAAGAGCATAACAGACAGTTCGGGAAATCTGCTGGAGACAAAGCAGGAAGTTGTGGAAAGACAGACTGTTTCGGCGGAAGTGAGCGATTATATAAGAGAATCCATGGGAGAGGTAGTAAACTCCGGTACAGGCGCGATGGCAAAGGTTCCGGGTTACAGCATGGGCGGAAAAACAGGAACGGCACAGAAAGTACCGCGTGACAGCGGCAACTATCTCGTTTCGTTTATCGGATTCGCGCCCCTTGACGATCCCGAAGTGCTCGTATATGTTATTGTGGACGAGCCTAACGTGGAAGAGCAGGACAATTCGGCGTACGCTCAGGAGATAGCGCGTCAGGTGTTTGAAGAGCTTCTTCCGTATATGAATATTTTCGTTGATGATCCGCAGGAAAGAGCCGAATATGAAGCTGAGCTTGCGGCACAAGCTGAGCAGGCGGCATCATCGGGAGAACAGACCGAAACGGAAGAACAGGAAATGACCGGCGGCGTTGAATACGGTATTTCTGATACGACTGTTCCCGAACCGGCCGAGCAGCCTGAAGACGAGACTGTGCAGTACGGCGGAAACGATATTTATTCGGACGGAATTACGAACGACTCGTTGTAATTTGTGCTGAAGCATTAAAATATGGGGGAGGTAAAAATGAATCTGATCTTATTATTATCGCTGCTTATATCTTTTTTTGCGGCAGTGATCCTGGGACCTGTATTTATACCTGTTTTAAGAAAGCTTAAGATGGGTCAGACAGAAAGAGAAGAAGGCGTTCAGTCGCATCTGCTCAAAGCGGGAACTCCGACAATGGGAGGCATAATCTTTCTTGCGGCGGCATCTCTCGGAACATTTATCTTTGCGGGAGTATATCCGAAAGTAGTTCCCGTAATGATCCTTGTGCTCGGATTCGGAGCTGTGGGATTTCTGGATGATTACCTGAAAGTTGTTTTAAAGAGGTCTGACGGACTTCTTCCGTGGCAGAAGCTTATACTTCAGTTTGTAGTAACGACGGTATTTCTTCTTTATATGATAAATGTGACGGATATCGGACTTGAGATGGTGATTCCGTTTACAAACGGTTCGACTGTTGATATAGGAATCATAGCGATACCGTTTATGTATATCGTTGTGCTTGCTACGGTAAACGGCGTCAACTTTACTGACGGACTCGACGGTCTGGCGTCGAGCGTAACGTCTGTGGTGGCGGTATTCTTTATTGTAGTGGCAATAGCCAAAAATGCGGGACTTGAACCCTGTGCCTGCGCTTTTTTGGGCGGACTGATGGGATTTCTCGTATATAATGTCTTTCCGGCAAAGGTGTTTATGGGAGACACGGGATCCCTGGCCCTCGGAGGATTTGTGGCGGGCATGGCCTATATGCTGAATATGCCGCTGTTTATTCCGATTTTCGGAATAATATATGCTGTTGAACTTGTATCGGTCGTTCTTCAGGTGACATATTTTAAAGCTACCCACGGAAAGAGAATATTCAAAATGACTCCGATACATCATCATTTTGAACTGTGCGACTGGTCGGAGCCGAGAATAGTAGCCGTATTCACTATAATCACTGCGCTTGCGTCGGTTGTGGCGTTTTACGGAATTTAAATAACATAATACGAAAAGGAACATTATGGGAAAGAGAAAAAAAGAGAAAAGAGGAAAGGCGGCAGGTCTGCTTCAAAACAGGATATTGCTTGCGGTTGCAGGAACGGTGCTTATTCTCGTTCTTATTTTTCTCTTGCTGTTTAAGGTGGACAACATAGTTGTTTCCGGAAATGAAAGATACACCGACGAGGAGATAAAGTCGCTGTGCATAAACGAAAACGCGTATAACAACTCCGTTTTGTATTACCTGTTTCACAGAAGGATAGACATCAGCGACGTACCGCTGCTGGATTATATAGATGTGGTATATGTTGACAGAAATACGATATCCCTAAAAGCTCATGAGAAACTGACAATCGGCATGTTCAGAGTCGGAGATAAAGTCTGCTGTATAGATCAGGACGGCGTTGTTATAGAGATCGTCGATTATGCCGAAAGCGGCAGCCTCAATCTTCCGCTCATATCGGGACTCGGTTCAAAGGGAACTGTCGGCGAAAAGATAGAAGGCGCCGACGATGCGGTTTTAAATACTCTTTCGGCCCTTAAAAGCAGTTTTGACAAATACGGTATCTCGCCGCAGTACATTTATATAGAAAGAAGCGCCGGCGAGGAAACGGAAGAAAATGCCGATGCCGAAAATGACGAAACACAAAGCTCCGAAGCGGAAAATGCCGCAGAGAGCAGCAGCGGTGAAGAGGGCGAAGAAACGGTAACTTACGTGCTAAGGTTCGGAAATATAAGGGTTCTTCTGGGAGAAGATAAAAATCTCGAAGAAAAGATGAGACGTGTCGCGGCGATAATCCCGATGATATCCGACAGGATGGGCGAGCTGCATCTGGAAAATTACGATGAGGATACCGAAAATATCATATTTGATACGAACGTTGTTGTCGAGTAAAGTGAAATGTTCACAAAAGCAGAACATAAAAAAACTGAAAATTTGTTAATGATTTTTAACACGCAATACATAATTTTGCTTGCACATCTTGATTAACGGTGCTATTATGTATTGCGTGTCTTTGTGTGCTGGAAGAATAACCCGCTTGCAGCGCCTAAAACCAAAAAGATACGGGAAAGGAGGATTTCACATGAAAGTAAGATCTTCTGTAAAACCAATTTGCGATAAATGCAAGGTTATTAAAAGAAAA
>CASDUB010000243.1 GCA_949283905.1 uncultured Lachnospiraceae bacterium
AAATAAATTCCAGGAGGAGAAGCTTCCGCTTGTCGATGAGGTTATCGCTCTTGATAAGGAAAACAGGGAGATAAAAGGCGAAGTAGAGGCGTTAAGAGCGCAGAAAAATAAGATCTCAAAAGAGATCGGAAAGCTTATGGCTCAGGGCAAGAAAGAAGAGGCAGAGCAGGTAAAAGCTGAAATTGCCAAAGGAAATGCCAGGATCGATGAACTCAGCGCAAGAGAAAAAGTAGTTGAAGAAGAGTTAAAGAAAAAACTGATGGTTATCCCGCAGATCATTGATCCGACTGTTCCTATAGGAAAAGATGACAGTGAAAATGTAGAAATTCAGAGATACGGAGAGCCTGTTGTTCCTGATTTCGAAATTCCATATCACACACAGATAATGGAAAGCTTTAACGGAATAGATCTTGATTCGGCAGGACGTGTTGCAGGAAACGGTTTCTACTATCTTATGGGCGATATCGCGAGACTTCATTCGGCAGTAATCTCTTATGCAAGAGATTTTATGATCGACCGCGGATTCACATATGTAGTTCCTCCGTTTATGATCAGAAGCAATGTAGTTACCGGTGTAATGAGCTTCTCTGAGATGGAAGCAATGATGTACAAGATTGAGGGAGAAGATCTTTACCTTATCGGAACGAGCGAACATTCTATGATCGGCAAATTTATCGGTCAGCAGCTTGATGAAGAGAGCCTTCCTCAGACTCTTACAAGCTATTCTCCTTGTTTCCGTAAAGAAAAGGGAGCTCACGGTATTGAGGAAAGAGGCGTTTACAGAATACATCAGTTTGAAAAACAGGAAATGGTAGTTATCTGTAAGCCTGAAGAAAGCAAAATGTGGTATGACAAATTATGGCAGAACACAGTTGATCTCTTCAGAACACTTGATATTCCTGTGCGTACTCTCGAATGCTGCTCCGGAGATCTTGCGGATCTCAAATGCAAATCATGCGATGTTGAGGCATGGTCTCCGAGACAGAAGAAATATTTTGAAGTCGGTTCATGTTCAAATCTTGGAGATGCTCAGGCAAGAAGACTCGGAATCAAAGTTAAGGGAAAAGACGGCAGCAAATATCTTGCTCATACTCTTAACAATACGGTTGTCGCTCCGCCTCGTATGCTTATAGCATTTCTTGAAAATAACCTTCAGGAAGACGGCTCAGTTCTTATTCCGGAAGTGCTTCAGCCTTATATGGGAGGAAAGAAAGTCCTGATTCCGAATAAATAACGGAGGAAAAATAATTGCATAAGTATTTAAAAGCTATCGGCTTTTCTATGCTGAATAAAAATGACGATCTTGAAGTTCTGCTCACGGAGATAATAAAAAACTATGACAGAAAGAAAGTCGCATTTACAGATGAAGGAAGGCAGTTTGTAGAATTTACAAAAGAATATTCATCTGATGTCGGTATTAAAGTCTGCGGAGAATATTTTAAAGACGATGAGTTCCGTATGGAATATTATTTTCCGTATTTGAGCGGTTCGCAGATAAGTTCGACGGAAGAGATCGTTATAGAAAGAGAATCTGACAAAGAGGCTTATATATGTGCCTGTGATGACATGCGTCTTGGGATAACTCTTATATATCATTTGATAAATACGGGAGATTATCTTGAAGTCAAAAGCAAAAAATTAAATACTCAGATCGCTGCAGTATCTTTGTCGGCTCTCAGTACCGAGGGAAAGATCATTCTGCCTGTTCTGCACGGAGAAAATCATGTGATTGAGAGGCAGAAAAGAGTTCAGAAAAGAACGGCAATGATAATGGCTGCAAAAAACGGTGATGAAGAGGCTATTGAAAATCTCACTGCAGATGATATGAACACTTTTAATGAAGTGTCGGACAGAGCGAGAAACGAAGATATTTATTCAATAGTGGATAATTGCTTTATGCCTTATGGATTCGGTACTGATATTTACAGTATAGTAGCTGATATAGAAGGTCTTGAAGAAGGGGTTAATTCTTATACGGGAGAAGAACTGTGCAAGCTTAATCTTTCGTGCAATGATGTAAATATCGATGTATGTATTAACAAAAAGGACCTTTTGGGCGAGCCTGCTGTAGGACGCAGATTTAAAGGTATAATCTGGCTCCAGGGCGAAGTGATGTACAGGTGATAAGTCATGAAAAACAGACTTTTCACTTTGGATAAAAAATTAAAATAAAAAAATTACACTTAAAATAGACTATTTTAAGTATATATTGTATAATACAGTAGCGTGTTCAGGAAAATCACAAATAAATATAGATTTTAAAATGTCGCTATAGCTCAGTTGGATAGAGCGACCGCCTCCTAAG
>CASDUB010000244.1 GCA_949283905.1 uncultured Lachnospiraceae bacterium
AGAAAAATGCGATATTCCCGTAATGAGCGTCGACAGAGAATATGTAATCAGCGGTTCAGGCCAGTTGATGACGCGAGTTCAGGCCTTCGTCGAAAGCCTGAGTATAAAGAAGCGACATAAAGAAAGAGGTGCGAAATGACCACAAAGCACGGAAAACTATATAAAGATAAAACTGCTATTCTAAAACACCGCGAGTGGCGCGGATTTAAAGACACATGGTACGATTATACCCAATGGTCTAAGCTCTGGTTTCTTCTCATAAAATGGGTCATCCGTCATCCGATCCAAAATCTGAAGGCCATATTCAGATATCGTTGGATGTTTGCTTATCTCACAGTACCGTCATTTTTTGACAGAATGATGGAAGGAATGAGGGGCGCAGCTTTAAGAGGCGCCAGAAACAACATGAATACTCTTGTTGTCGAAGTAACCCGGATGCTCACAGATCTGTTTAATGCCGATATGAATCTTCATCCAAACTCGGAAAAAGCAAAAAAAGCCGGAGAAAAGATCATTCTTATGGATGAACTTATACCCCTTCTTTTGACAAAAGGATTTAAAGATCATAAAGGCATATTGCAGCAGGAATTTGCCGTTTATCTTCCGTCCCTGATAAATCAGCACTCTCCTGTTCATTATATAGAAGAATCCGAAAGTTACGGTCTTCCGGCAGATGTATGTCCGCTTCCGTCATATGAAGCAGGCGTCGCTATCGAGGATGATTACCCCAAAATCAATTCTCCTTGCTTTATTTCATGCAATATGCCGTGCGACGGTTCGATCATGACTTCCGCTCTTCAGGACAGACGTCTTCGCCTTCCGTCATTTGCGCTTAATATTCCTCTTCGCTGGAAACGCGAAAATGTTCAGGAGTATGCGATTGCGGAATACAAAGAATGCATAAAATTTCTGGAAGAAAAGACCGGCGAAAAATATGACTGGGACAGACTTAAAGAAGCTGTAGAAATATATAACAGGCAGACAAAGTGCAAAATGGAGAAATGGGAAATGAATATGACTGACATTTCTCCGCACACCGGCTCATCTGCGTGGCTTTACAGGATTTTTGAATATCAGGCGGCATGCGGATCTGAAATTGCGCTCAAAAACGATCTGAAGGTAAACAAGATCCTGCAGGATCAGGTTTCAAAGGGTAAATTTCCGAAAACAGTCCGTCACAGAGCTATTCTCTGGAATACGCCGGCTAATATGTACGCCAATCTGAACGCATGGCTTTTAAACTGCTGGGGAATAGATTCCGTTGCCGAAATGATAGATTTTCAGGGTTCCGAGATCATCGATACTTCTTCAAAAGAATCAATGCTGGCAGGTATAGCGAAAATGGCACAGGGTTCTACGATGCGAGTTCACACAAAAGGCGGATATCATGTTATATTTGACGACCTTTGGGTGAAATACGAACAGTTTAACGCCGATATGATAATCATGTTCGATCAGATTTCGTGCAAAGGCGTCGGCGCAATCAACGGCCTTTTCGAGGAAGAAGCACGAAGACGAGGAATCAAATTTGTTTGGCTTCCTCAGGATCTTATGGATCCGACCACTATCTCAAGAAGAAACATGCGCGATCATATCAATAAATTTATGGATACGGTGATGAAAGAAAAACCTCTTGATCCTACACTTTTAGATTTTGATGACAGCGAAAGCTGGTAAGGAGAACAAAATGGCAAAATATTTTGGTGGATGCGATGTAGGCTCCACATACGGAAAATGTGTTATTTTAGATGAAACAGGAAAAATCGTCGGAGATGCAACAGTCCGCTCCAAGATAAATCCGGTAGAAACAGCAAATATGGCGCTGTCGGAAGCGATCTCTAAAGTCGAAGGACTTAACGGCCCTGAAGAACTTGCATATCTTGTCGGAACAGGTTACGGAAGAAATAAAGTTCCTTTTGCCGATGAGAACATTTCCGAAATCTCATGTCATGCAATGGGCGTCCATATAACAGACCCGACTGTTACGGGCATAATAGATATAGGCGGTCAGGATGTAAAGGGAATCGCAATTGATACGGACGGAACGGTAAAAAATTTCGCAATGAACGATAAATGCGCTGCCGGAACAGGAAAGTTTTTCGAAGGAATGGCCCGTGCCTTTGAGCTTCCTCTTGAAGAATTCTGCAGACTCTCCCTTAAAGCAAAGAACGTAATACCTATAACAGCTCAATGCGCCGTATTTGCCGAATCGGAAGTCATATCCCTTGTCGGTGAAGGAAAACCTCGCGAAGAGATCGCTGCGGGCCTTCAGGTATCGATAGCTAAAAGATGTTTTGTAATGGCGAAAAAAGCCGGAACTGAAGGAAAGATAACCCTTACGGGCGGATGTGCAAAAAATGAAGGCCTGAAAAAGGCCATTGAGCAGGTTTTGAGGATCAAAGTGGCCGAGCTTCCTATAGACCCTCAGCTCATGGGCGCTTTAGGAGCAGCTGAATACGCACGGCAGCTCGGAATGTAACATATCAAAAAAATTATAAAGGAATCTTATCACATGATTATTTTATTAATAGTAGGCATTATTTTGGCTGTTTTATTTGTTTTGTCGGTCTTGATATACTGGTTTAACCTCGATACCAAACTTGTAAAAATGCTTGAAAAGCCGATGAACAAACATTACGACAGGATCAAACGGGATAAACGGCTATGAATATTTTTGATAAATATATATCTGATATTCAGAAAATACTTTCACGTCAAAAGATTTCAAGATTAAATTTCTCGAAAAAGAATTGGGAATTTACAGAAAAGA
>CASDUB010000245.1 GCA_949283905.1 uncultured Lachnospiraceae bacterium
AAAAAGCTGACAGAAACAGTAGGTAAAAACAAAACGCTATAATGTTGATATACAGGAATGGTACGCCGGCCATTATTTGTTAATCTCCTACTCTGTTTAATATTGATGGTATATAATCGATCTTTCGTTCGTTTAACGACTGAATATCGAGGGCAGAAGGATTGATCTTTCTGATCTTTCTGCCAAGACGTTTTTCGCAGTCCTCAATAGTTCCTTTTTTTATAACGGTTATAAAAAGCGGTTCCATATCGAGAAGCTTTTTGAGATCATCATAATCGCTGTCAAAAAATTTAAAGTAAAGAGCCATATGCTCAGTAAGAAGTTCTCTTGTAACAGCTGCATTCTTCTCATCTTCAACATCAAGTTCTACATAAAGATGAAGGAACGGAGTGTCGTTTTCATCATATTCCTTAGCAGCAAGCCAGTTATGAAGATGAAGGTTTGAACGTGTGATAACTTCGTTGATAGATGCTTCGGTAATCCTTGTAAATCCTGCGATATCGATAACATCTTTTACACGATCGTGGAACGTAAATCTCGGAAGGCTGCCGTCCGGCTCCGCGCTTACACAATGATACATGTCTCCTATACGATAGCGCATGAAAGCGCCTCCATGAAAAACACTTATAACAAGTTCATAAAAACCGCCTTTTTTTACGCCGTCCATAAGGCATGTTCTTGGGACATATCCCTCCTCTTCTTCCTCGCGGACAAGTTCGCTTTCAGGTATAAATTCATAAAAGCATGCATCAGGAAAAAACACCATGCCGTTTCTGTTGTAATCTTCCGTACCTGCAACAGTAAGTTCAGTACCTGCTGTTATCTCAAGCGGCACAACGCCCCAGGCGTTTGCAAGCCTCTCTTTGTAGTGAGGTCCGTCTGTTCCGCTGATAACAAGACCTTTTAATTTGAAAACATCTCCGGGAACGAGTTTTTTGCCGTCTTTTTTGTGACGCTTCTTTGCCTTCAGATAGCGAAGAGCAATTGCAGGCGAAATCTTCATCTTTGATCCTGATTTTCCGCCCTTATCCGATGAGTCGGAAAAGTGTTCCGTAATATAATTGGCAACGCTGCCGATGCCAAAGAAATAATCCACTCCTCCGGCAAACGCCATCTTAAATCCGTTTTTGATCCTTCTGCTGAAACTGATTGAAGGATCTGTATTTTCATCGGGAAGCCACACATAATCCATCTCTTCATTTAAAAGCGAAGGAACAAGACCTGTCATATAAGGAAGCGGCGCTCCGCCGTATAATATTCTGTCTTTTGACTTTGTATTGAAATCTCCGTCTTTTTTTCCTGTCGCAAGCATCATGATCGAAAAAACATTATGCTTGTATGTATCGAGCATTTCTCTTGAATAGGGCGCGAGTTTAATGGGACGAAATCCCCCTTCCCACGTCGTTTCTATCCAAATGATCGGCTCAGCAGGCAGCATGTCAGCGTTTTTCGCCAACAGCACGTCTGCATAGTCCTCGTATTTTGTCATTGGGAAAAATCTTCGGAACTCACCGATATCTTCAAATTTTCTGTCTCCGAACATACGCTTTCCGAGTCCTGATTCCGAAAACAGCTTGATCTGTTCCTTCATCAGACGTTCCTGAACAAACATATAGTCTTTTATATTCATATTAAGAAAGCCGCAATATTCTTCCCAAAGCTGTTCGGAAGTATAAGCTTTTAACTTTTCACGAAAATCCATACTACATCTATCCTCTGAAATCATTGATACAGGCTTTTATCCCTTTTATATTCGGAATCAAAAACCTGGTTTTATGTCTGTATTCGTCATATCCTGACAACAATGCAGGAAAAACAATAATATCTTCAAACACGGCAAGAGCTATATTTAGCAAAGTATACGTAACTGCCGCTGCTATATTTAATCCCGTAAAATAGAGACATATCATCAAAAGTCCAAACCATAATACGCCCGGATGTCTGCACAAAGCATACATCTTCTTTGTATAGGCAGGACGCTTTGTACCCGGATTCATATATCCTTCATCAACTGAAAATGACCCGAAAAGGGAATAAAGCATAAATAAAAGAAAAACCAGTGCAAATACTAATGCGGCTATAAAGCCTGCAGTTGAGGTGTGTGCAGTGACGTTTATACACTGGTATATAACTGAAACTAATAAAAGACCGCTTCCGATCCAGAAAGAGATTTTAAATGCTTTTCCAAGACCAACCAGATCATTAATGTCATTTAAGAAAAATAAAGCAAATGCTGCGATTCCAAGCCAAAACATAAAATCCCCCAAATGAAAACTATCCTCTAATAATATTACATTTTTATTAAATTTTTGCAATGGAAATATTAAAAAAAGTCATATTATACAAAAGAATAGCTCTAATTTTATTGTTATATTACAAAATATAAAAACACATTAAAACAGCTGAGTGACAATTTAACATTCACTCAGCTGATGTATTTTTAATCTGTAAATTTATCTTTTGTATAATGTTTTACTTTATTCTCATACATTTTCATGTCGATCATATTCATAAATTCATTAGCAGTAATATTCTTAAGATTGAGAACTGCGAAGCCTAATGATGCAGATAAAGTATACGGCCTTTCGCCTCTCATATTTGAATCTTCAAATTCTTTTTCTATTTTTCCTATTATATCATCGATTTTTTCTTCTTCGACGGTATTAAGGAAAATAACGAACTCATCTCCTGCGTATCTCGTTACTACTCCGTCATCTCCTACAGCTTTAACAAAAAGCCCGGCAGCCTCTATAAGTGCTTCATCTCCGACATTGTGTCCGTAAAGATCATTAATAGACTTGAATCCGTTAAGATCAGCCATAACTCCTGTCAAAAACATATCTTTGTTTTTATTGATCTTCCTCTGAAGCAGTTCAAGATAATACCTGTTATAAAGTCCTGTCAGTCTGTCCGTGTATATCAGTTCATTCTTAAATGAAGTCATAATACCGGCAATGCAGATCGCTGCGGAAACGCCGACAACAGATACTCCGTAAATAAACGACTGAATAAGCACTCCTGCTACGATAGGAATGATAAGAATATAAAGCGGAAACAGCTCCAGAATAGCTCTTTTTTTCTTGGCTACGACATATATATAAACCGTCTCGCACATAAAAATCAAAAATACTGCGGGATAAAGCCAATAAAACGGCATTCTGCTGTATACTCCGTCTTTGATCGAATAAATAAACGGAAAAAAAGAATTAATAACAACAGCAGCACCTACGAAAATCACTAACGCTTTAAAAATCTTTTTTCTACTTGCCTGCATAGGCAGTCTTACATGAGATGTCCAAAACTTCAGCCAGCAATATCCTGCTAATAAATTCGAGATATAAAGTATTATATTGCTTAAATGATTTAAAAAGATAAATACAGGCTCATTTATGCCGTCAACTACATATGCAGCAGAATCGGATATACATGATATAGCAATAAAAAGTATTAATCTGTTTAAGAGAGCAACATTTTTTTCATATGCCATACGTCCCATATTGCCTAGAAACAATACGGCCAGCAGAATTAAAGCAATTATATTCGGAATATATACCCCGGGTAAATTACTGATTAACATCTGGGTCTCCTATAAAAACATATAATACTTAATTATACTATTGAGTCCTATAAAAATCAATTACTTATTCTTTTGAGTACTTTTCTTTTTTGATATATCCGATGAATATTTTGAAGAAGAAATTCTTCCTGCTGCACTGCGTCTGTGCGCTTTGCGGCGGCGTCTTCTCTGCTGCTGAATATTAACATAAATAAGGTAAACGCAGAAAAGGATAGCCGCTATAAGAACAACTATTATGATATATACAGGCGTTTTATTAACAGGTTTTTCCTGAACGTTTTTTTCGCCTGTTGTTTCATCCACGACCACTTCTTTTGTCGTGTCTTCTCCGCTTTCAACAGCTTCGATTTCTTCTTCAAGAGCCTGCTGCGCTTCTTTTTCATCTAAAATAGCCTGTGCGTCCGCAGGAAGAGCCTGTCCTGTCAATTCTGATTTTTTCTGTTGATACTGAAGATAGTTATCTTTGGTCATTACAGCAGTAGCAACTCTTGTTCCGTTAAATAAAAATCCGACGTTAAGACCATTTTCAACTTCAGCTGTTTCGTTTGTAAGAAGTGATACGTCAGTACCTATAGGCAGTAATGCTGTTCCGCCTGCTTCCGTAGGAACGCCAAGAGTAAGCTCATCTCTTTCAAATGTATTGAAACCGTATTCAAACAGCTCAGTCATATTTGAAAAAAGAGTGTTCTGATCTTCTATGCACATGATCACGCATATAAGGGTTCTTCCGTCCTTTTCGGCAAACTGAACGAGCGTATTTCTTGCAATAGGCGTATAGCCCGTCTTTCCTCCGATAATATACTGATAATAATATGGCGATGCAGGATTTATCATCTGAAGATGTGTATCGTAATGTCTCGCTTCACTCGTATTTGTAGCAGGAATTTCAACATATAACGAACGTGTTATTTCTCTGAATACATCATACTGAAGAGCGGCTCTTGTTATAAGTCCCATATCATATGCGCATGTATAATGATTTTCATCCTCAAGACCGCTTGCATTGGCAAAATGCGTGTTTACACATCCGAGCTGCGCTGCCCTTTCATTCATCATATCAGCAAAAGCCGAAACTGATCCCGCAACATATTCAGCCATCTGAGTTGAAACATCGTTGCCTGATTTTACAAGAATCATCTCAAGGCACTGTCTTACGGTAAACTGCTCTCCCAATGTAGGATTGACATTTGAGCTTCCCGCAAAGGCGTCGGCGAGACCTGTTTCCGTCATTGTCACTATGGCATTCAGATCCGGGCAGTTTTCAATCACAAGAAGAGCTGTCATGATCTTCGTTATGCTGGCAGGATACTGAGGAGAAGTCATCCCCTTATTATAAAGAACCTGACCAGTTTCCGCATCCATAAGGCAGGCTGTACGGCCGCCTGTTACTACAGTCTGAGGCCAGCCTGTCCAAAGATTTGACTCACATGCATAATCTTCCGTTGTCTGATCTACCACAAGATCAGCTTTTACAGAAAGCGGCAATGAAACAGCCATTATCAAAGCTAAAAATAAAACTGACAAACATCTTATCGTCTTCTTCATCTATGATCCCCTCTATTACTGATGATAATAACTAAGAAAATCCTCCAATTTGTCCATACACTCTTTAAGCACTGTCATGTTAGGAAGGTACACTACACGGAAATGATCCGGATCTTTCCAGTTAAATCCTGTTCCCTGTACTACTAATACCTGTTTCTGATGGAGAAAATCCAAAGCGAATTTTTCATCGTCTTTTATATTAAATTTTTCAAGATCTAATTTAGGGAAAATATAAAATGCTGCTTTTGGTTTAACAACGCTTATTCCCGGCATATTCTTAAGCCTGTTGTAAACATATTC
>CASDUB010000246.1 GCA_949283905.1 uncultured Lachnospiraceae bacterium
CTGGTCGCCGACTATTGTCGAGAACTTGCTTATCACATGCGGAACATTTTTATGAATGACCGCTATACGGCATGCCGAAGAACATTCTCCGAGATCTACCGTCGGGAAGTTTACTGAATTTTTGATATTTCCGTTGTTAAGGAAATCAGTAAGCTCTCTGACTGCCATTACTGCACAGTTATCTTCCGCTTCTACCGTTGACGCTCCGATATGCGGTGTAATGATAACGTTCGGAGCATCGGCTACTATCATATTTGCGAAGTCAGTTACGTATTTTCTGATCCTGCCTTCTTTTAAAGCTTTTACAAGAGCCGTCTCATCTACAAGAGTATCTCTCGCGAAGTTAAGAAGAACAGCGCTTGTCTTCATAAGGCTGATAGCTTCTTCATTTATCATTCCTGTTGTGCTTGGAAGCGCCGGCACATGGATTGTAATATAGTCGCAGTCTCTGTAAATATCGTTAACATCTTTGATGTGTTTTACGCTCCTCGGAAGATTCCATGCCGCGTCGATTGAGATATAAGGATCATATCCGTAAACTTCCATGCCGAGGGATGTTGCGGCGTCGGCTACTTTCTGTCCGATCGCTCCAAGACCGATAACGCCGAGTTTTTTGCCGTAGATCTCGCATCCTGCAAATTTCTTTTTCTGTTTCTCAACGAGTTTGTCTATTTCAGGATTGTCAAGCTCGCTCTTTACCCATTCAACGCCTCCGATGATGTCACGTGAAGCGAGAAGAAGTCCCGCGATAACGAGTTCTTTAACACCGTTTGCGTTTGCGCCCGGTGTGTTAAATACGATAACGCCTTTCTTTGCAAGGTCTTCGATAGGGATATTGTTTACTCCCGCTCCGGCTCTTGCTACAGCAACGAGTTTGTCTGAGAACTGCATCTCATGCATTTTGGCGCTTCTTACGAGAATAACGTCTGCATCCTCTACAGCATCTGTTTTTTCTATGTTAGAAGAAAAATGATCAAGTCCAACCTGTGCGATAGGGTTTAAACATGTATATTTATAATCGAACATTACGCATTTTCCTCCTCAAATTTCTTCATAAACTCTACTAAAGCTTTCACTCCGTCAACAGGCATAGCGTTATATATACTTGCTCGCATGCCGCCTACCGATCTGTGTCCTTTAAGGCTCTTGAGTCCGTTGCTCTCAGCTTCTTTGATAAATTTAGCTTCCATATCTTTATCTCCGATAATAAACGGAACATTCATGAGAGAACGGTCTTCTTTAACGACAGTTCCTTTGAACATCTTGCTTGAATCAAGGAAATCATAAAGGATCTTAGCTTTGTCCTCGTTATGTTTTTTCATTGCTTCAAGGCCGCCCATTTTTTTGAGCCATTTGAATACTTTTCCGCAAATGTAAATATCCCAGCAGTTAGGAGTGTTGTAAAGCGATTTTGCATCTGCCTGAGTTTTGTATTTCATGATAGTAGGAGTGCCCTCAAGCACATCGTCTGTGATAAGGTCTTTTCTTACGATCGCAATGCTCATACCTGCCGGTCCGACGTTTTTCTGAACTCCGCCGAAGATAACGCCGTATTTTTCTACATCCATAGGTTCTGAAAGGAAACATGATGAAACATCGGCTACAAGTATTTTTCCCTTTGTGTTAGGGAGCTTTTTAAATTTTGTTCCGTAAATTGTGTTGTTTTCGCATATATATACATAGTCCGCATCCGGAGAAACAGGAAGATCGCTGCAGTCAGGGATATATGAGAATGTCTTGTCTTCGGAAGAAGCGATCTTGTTTGCTTTTCCGTAGATAAGCGCTTCCTGATAAGCCTTCTTTGACCACTGACCTGTAATGATATAATCAGCTACTCTGTTTTTCATAAGGTTCATCGGAACCTGTGCAAACTGATGAGTTGCACTGCCTGATAAAAACAGTACTTCGTAATCGTCGGAAATCTTTAAAAGATCGCGAAGATCAGCTTCAGCTGTCTGGATGATCTCGTCAAACGCCTTTGAACGATGGCTCATCTCCATCACTGACATGCCTGTTCCGTTATAATCTAAAAGCTCTGCCTGTGCTTCTTTCAATACTTCTTCCGGAAGTACTGCAGGGCCTGCCGAAAAGTTATATACTCTGCTCATTTTCTCACGTCTCCTTCTTTTAAAATGTCATATCTGCATGATACAACAATGATCTGTACAATTCCATTGCTTTTTGTACCAAAGGTTGCTCTGTTTATTGTTAATTTTTTGACATTTCCTATACTTTTGTCTAATTTCCTGATTATTTTAAATCCGAAGCGTCAAATACTTCTGTGTTTGCGCCGCCGGCAGGTATCATCGGGAATACCTTGTCATCCTTTTCGATACAGCATTCGATAGTTCTCGGCTCCTTTGAGTCAAGGGCTTCTTTAAATGCTTTTCTGAACTCTTCAACAGTGTTAACTCTTACCGCTTTTACTCCGAGACCTTCTGAAACTTTTACAAAGTCAACTTTGTCGTCGAGGATAGTATTAGAATATCTCTGCTCATAGAAAAGCGTCTGCCACTGACGTACCATACCGAGAACCTTGTTGTTAAGTATAACCTCGATAAGAGGAACATTTTCTCTTGATACGGTTGCGAGTTCGTTGAGGTTCATTCTGAAGCAGCCGTCGCCCGTTACATTTACTACGATTTCTTCAGGACGTCCTATCTTTGCTCCGATAGCTGCGCCGAGACCGTATCCCATTGTTCCGAGTCCGCCGGATGTTATCAGATGACGTGATTCGTCAAATTTATAATACTGAGCCGTCCACATCTGATGCTGTCCTACATCGGTCGTGATAATGGCTTTGCCCTTTGTCGCCTCATAGATCTCATTTACTACGGCAGGTCCCGTCAGGCTGTCCATGTCGTATGTCATCGGATGTTCGTTCTTAAGGGCTTCCATCTCTTTGATCCATTCGGGATTCTGCTTTTTCTCGATAAGCGGCATAAGTTTTTTCAGAACTTCTTTAACATCTCCGATAAGACTTAAGTCTACTTTTACATTCTTGTTTATCTCTGCATTGTCGATATCGATCTGGATTATCTTTGCCTTTGTAAACGCTCTTGTATTTCCTACGCATCTGTCGGAAAATCTGGCGCCGAGCACGATAAGAAGATCGCATTTATACATTCCGAGATTTGAGGCCTTTGTTCCGTGCATTCCGAGCATACCAGTATATCTCGGATCCGTGCCCTTTACAACGCCTTTTCCCATAAGAGAATCGCACACCGGAGCGTCAATAAGCTCAGTCAACGCGCGTACTTCGCTGTCTGCCTTTACTGCCGTACATCCGCCGCCCACAAAGATAAACGGTTTTTTCGCCTTATTTATCATTTCGGCCGCTTTTTTTATCTCTTCATCGCCGGCTTTTACTTCAGGCACGATCTCTTCCGGTTTTTTGTACTCGTATTCATATGTCTGAGCCGTAACATTTTTAGTGATATCTACGAGAACAGGCCCTTTTCTTCCGCTATTCGCAATCTTGAAGGCCTTGCGGATAGAATCTGCCAGCTCGCTTATATCTTTGATGATCATGCTGTGTTTTGTGATAGGCATCGATACGCCTGCGATGTCTACCTCCTGGAATGAATCTTTTCCGAGAAGATTTTTTCCTACATTTGCCGTGATCGCTACAACAGGAATGGAGTCCATATATGCGGTTGCGATTCCCGTTACAAGGTTTGTCGCCCCAGGGCCGCTTGTTGCAAAACATACGCCGACTTTTCCCGTCGCTCTTGCGTATCCGTCCGCCGCATGCGCCGCTCCCTGCTCATGGGACGTTAAAACGTGTTTAATCTCGGGTGTCTTATATAACGCGTCGTAAATATTCAGAATAGTTCCGCCCGGATATCCGAATACCGTGTCAACACCCTGTTCTTTTAAGCATTCTAATACTATCTGTGATCCGTTTAAAAGCATTGTCAAATCCTTTCCGCAATAAGATCACCCATCTGAGTTGTCGTAACCTTATGCATTCCTTCTGAATAAATATCTGTTGTTCTGTATCCCTCTTTTAATACCTGCTGCACAGCCGCTTCTATCGCGTCTGCCGCTTTATCAAGATCGAGAGAAAATCTCAGCATCATCGCTGCCGAAAGTACTGTCGCAATCGGGTTCGCAAGTTCTTTTCCCGCTATGTCGGGAGCTGAACCGTGACTCGGCTCGTAAAGGCCGAATTTTGTATCGTTAAGGCTGGCCGACGAAAGCATTCCGATAGATCCTGTGATCATACTTGCTTCATCAGACAATATATCTCCAAACATATTCTCTGTGAGGATCACATCGAACTGTCCCGGATTCATAACAAGCTGCATGGCGCAGTTATCGACGAGCATATGCTCGAGGGTAACGTCAGGATAATCTTTTGCGACTTCATTTACAACTGTTCTCCAGAGTCTTGAAGAGTCAAGCACGTTCGCCTTATCCACGCTCGTAACTTTTCTGTTTCTCTTCATAGCCGTATCAAAAGCCTTTATAGCGATCCTCCTGATCTCGTTTTCATCGTATTTAAGTGTATCGACGGCTGTTCTTACTCCGTCCATGACGTCCGTATGGCGTTCTCCGAAGTAAAGGCCTCCCGTAAGCTCACGGACGATTATGATATTAAAGCCGTTTCCCTTGATCTCTTCTTTAAGAGGACAGGCTTCTTTTAACTCACTGTAAAGGTACGCCGGTCTTAAATTCGCGAAAAGATTGAGTTCTTTTCTGATTTTGAGAAGTCCGGCCTCCGGTCTTTTTGAC
>CASDUB010000247.1 GCA_949283905.1 uncultured Lachnospiraceae bacterium
AAAAACATGACATAAAAGATAGAAGAGAAAAAAGTTTAATAGAGTCATGAGGAGTGGATATGAGTTGGATTATGGTTATATTATTATTTGCAATGGCTGCAGGATTCAGTTCTTTTGTTTTGATAAAATGTAATTTTGGAGAAAAGAATAAAGCAGCCTTCTTTGTACTCATATTTATTGTATCTCTTATATTATCTATTATAATTTTCAGAAATCTATTGTTGCTAGGATTTTCGGGCGTGTTCAGTTTGCTTCTCATTATTTTTATACTAATTATATTTTCAATAATTGCCGCAGTAACGAAAAAATACATAGACAGACAGCAAAGAGCGAAGCAGGAAAAGATAGTTGAAGAAGTTGAAAATATTTATGAAGATATACGGCTGAAAGAAGAGAAGAAAAACGCAACAAATATTCAGAAGAAACCTGATGAAGAAATAATACTTCAAGATGGTAAATGTCCTGTGTGTGGAAAAGCTACGGCGGATACGGACTCAGTCTGCACAAACTGCGGATTTCCGGTTATCAGTTTGGCGGGGAATATCGGTAAAAAAGAGAAAGACAAGATAGTAGAGACAGTTAGAGAATATAGGAAGAAAATATCATACTGATACAGAAAAGATTATGTAAGATAATAAGAGCTACATTTAAGAAAGAAAAATCACAATGGGAAAAATAATAGGAATCGATTTCGGAACGACAAACAGCCGCGCAGCTGTCATGGAAAACGGAATACCGGTAATTATTCCAAATGAAAAAGGACAGGATTTTACTCCTTCGGTGGTTTCGATCACGGAAAAAGGAAAAATTCTGGTCGGCGAAGAAGCGAAGAAAATAGCAGCATTAGATGTTTGCGATACAATTCTATCTGTAAAAAGAAAACTTGGGAATAATGAATGGATATGCGTCGGAGGCGTTACATATGGGCCTCAGCAGATTGCTGCAATGATTATCAGAAAATTAAAGGTCGACGCGGAAAAATATCTTGGCGAAAAAGTTACGGACGCGGTAATAACAGTTCCGGTATGTTTTGATGAGGTTCAGCGGCAGGCGGTAAGAGACGCCGGAAAAATCGCGGGATTAAATGTCAGACGTCTTATTAACGATACGTCTGCGGCAGCTTTGTATTATTCGTTGTATAAAATCATGCCTTCTCAGAAGGTTATGATCGTTGACGTCGGAGGAGGATCATTTTCAGCATCTGTTTTAGAGATTGACGATGGCGTGGTTGAAGTTCTTGCATCAGAAGGAAAAAACATAGGCGGATGTGATTATGATAAGAGAATTGCGGATTATATAGTTGACTATTATAAGAAAAATAAGGGGATTGATCTTTCCGATAACGAAGCTTCAATGAAAAGAGTTATGGAAGCAGCTGAAAAAGCAAAAAATGACTTATATATTAAGTCTCCCGCTTATATTAAAATTCCCGGAATTACTGATTCGGATGATAATATTCATCATGAGAGATTATCGAATGTCCTATCCAGCGGAATGTTTGATTTTGTATCGGCTGCAGAATATGTAAATAAAGGTAAAGCTTTGGAATTGTCCGTAAATTTGTTTGAATCTCTTACAGATGATCTGACGGTAAAGGTAAAAGAAGCGATAGCAAAAGCGTGTAGTGAAGCAGAAGTAAGCCCATCGCGTCTGGAGAAAATATTTCTTATAGGAGGCGCTTCCGATATACGTTCAATATACGGAGCTGTTACGATAGCAGCAGGAAAAGAACCGGATGAGATGACAAACTCTGATAAATGCGTTGCTCTTGGAGCGGCAGTGCAGGGAGCAATCTTAGAGCAAGATAAAACTGTGTCAAATATGCTTCTTCTTGACGTGGCGACGCATTCTCTTATGGTCAGGACGTCTGATGGGAGAATTAAAAGGGTAATAGAAAAAAATTCAACACTACCGTTGAAAAAATCTGTTGAATTCAGCACGGCCAATGACGATAAGACTATGGCTGAGGTCAGCATTTATCAGGGTGAAAACAGTTATTGCGAAAACAATATTTTTTTAGGAAAATACGGATTAAGAAGAAAAAATCCTGCAAAAAACGAAGCTCTTAAGATAAAAGCTGAAATAGAGATTGATGCGAATGGAATCATAAACTTAATATTAGAAAGTATTTCTGACGGCGGATATAAAAAACTTAATATCAGTGCTTTGACAGGAATGTCAGAAGCCGGGATTGAAAAAGCGGCAAAAGATTTAGCCGAAAACAGTGCGGCGTCAAATAAGGTGAAGCGCAATGAATTAATTCTCGACAAAAAGATAACAGAAGACCAGACGAATATAAAAGAAATAAAAGCTGCGGCAAATACTACAGATACAGCTGATTCAATGGAAGTAAAAAATATAGCAGATCAATCAGTTTCAGCAGATACAACAGACGCACAAGATACAAAAGCTATAAAAACAACGACGCGTCCGAGATTCTGCGCATATTGCGGAAGTCCTCTTCCGAAAGAAGAAAAAGCGAAGTTCTGTATGTTCTGCGGTGAAAAAATACAAAATCTTGACGAAGAGGAACAGGACACTACCTTTGATTCAGGTATAGTATTTGAGGAAGGAAAATGTGCTGTCTGCGGAAGCGAAGTTTCAGATAACGATTCTGTATGTACAAAATGCGGCTTTCCTGTTATCAGTATAACCGGAAAATACGGAACTGAAGAGATTGAAAGGATCAGCGAGCTTGTAAAACAGTATAGAATTAAAGTTTATAAATAAGATAAAAACAGAAGCATATTTTCTAAAGGAACATACGAAGCACATGATATAAATGAGTGCGAGCTGTTCCCGGAGGAAATATGCTTCTTTAATAAAATTAGGAGCAAAATGTTCACTAAAAGTTCATAAAATATTTTTGTGATGTGTTGACAAATTGTAAGACAGGTGATATCTTATCAATAGATGTTAGCACTCCAATAGGTTGAGTGCTAACAACAAGATCAAATTATTAAATTTGTTTGATATCAAGATAAAGGAGAATGAGTTATGGAACTGGATGCCAGAAAAAAAACGATCTTAACGGCCATTATTCAGACATACCTTGAAACCGGCGAACCGGTTGGTTCCAGAACTATTTCTAAATACACCGATCTGAACTTAAGTTCGGCGACAATAAGAAATGAGATGTCGGATCTTGAAGAGATGGGTTACATCATTCAGCCGCATACATCGGCAGGACGTATACCGTCAGACAAAGGATACAGATTATATGTTGATGAGCTTATCAGGACAAAAGATAAAGAAGTGGCTGACATGAAGGACATGATGATACAGAAGACAGATAAGCTTGAAAAAATGCTTAAACAGGTTGTAAAGGTTCTGGCAAGCAATACAAATTATGCGACGTTGATAACAGGGCCTGCATATCATCAGACAAGACTTAAATTCATCCAGCTTACAAAGGTAAATGAACTTCAGCTTCTGGCAATCATAGTTGCGGAAGGCAATCTGGTTAAGAATCAGATGATCAAACTTGAAGAGCCTGTCGATGATGAAAAGATCTTAAAGCTCAATCTGCTGCTGAATACACAGCTTAATGGCAAGACAGTCGGGGAAATAAATCTCGATATGATAATGCAGATGAAACAGCAGGCCGGAATACACAGCAATGTGATAAGTTCTGTTGTTGATGCGGTGGCGGAAGCAATTCAGATAGATCATGAAGATATGCCGGTTTATACAAGCGGCGCTAAAAATATTTTCAAGTATCCTGAACTTGCTGATACAAGCAAAGCGAGCGAACTGATATCGATATTCGAAGAGAAAAATGAACTTGCGGAAATGATAATGGAGAACAGACCCGATGAAGAAGACGAATCCGGAATCCAGGTATATATTGGAAATGAGACGCCGCTTAACAATATGAAAGACTGTTCGATAGTTACCGCAAGCTATGATCTTGGAAAAGGTATGAGAGGAACGATAGGAATTGTCGGGCCGAAGCGAATGGATTACGAAAACGTCGTAGACAATCTGAAAACGCTTCAATCACAGCTCGATCTGATATTTAAGCAGGACGAAGATTAGCCTGACTTTATAAAAAATAAGGGAGTTATGAGTAATGCCTAATAAAGAAAATGAAAATATCGAAGTTGAATCTAAAGCAGAGGAGACAAAAGAAACTGCTTCTGCAGAAAATATAAAAGAAACTGAAGAAGCGGCGCAAGTTGAAGCTGCAAAAGATAATACAGAAAAAGCCGAAGATAATAATGATGAAAATACAGAAAAAACCGGAGATTCCGAAAATGCTGAAGAAACTATAAAAGAAGAAAGCAAGGACGGTAAACCGGAGGGAAAAGAAAAGAAGATCTTCGGACGTAAAAAAGACAAAAAAGATAAAAAGGATGAAAAGATAGAAGAACTTACAGACAGACTTACAAGACAGCTTGCGGAGTTCGATAATTACAGGAAGCGGACAGAAAAAGAAAAAGCCGCAAATTATATTATCGGAGCAAAGGATGTGATTGAAAAAATCCTTCCTGTTGTAGACAATTTTGAAAGAGGTCTTGCGAACGCTGATCTGAACGATCCTTTTGCAGACGGAATGAATAAAGTCTATAAACAGTTCATACAGCTGCTTTCGGAACTCGGCGTTACGCCGATCGAAGCAGTAGGAAAACCTTTTGATCCAAACTTCCACAATGCCGTAATGCAGGTGGAAGATGAAAACTATGAACCGAATACGGTTGTAGAGGAATTTCAAAAAGGATATATGTATAAAGACCAGGTAGTACGATTCAGCATGGTTAAAGTGGCCGGTTGAAATTTAAAATAAGTAAATAAAATGCAAAGATAGATTTGGAGGAAATTTATTATGGGAAAAATTATCGGAATCGATTTAGGAACAACTAACAGCTGCGTAGCAGTTATGGAAGGTGGAAAACCTACAGTTATAGCAAACGCTGAAGGAAGCAGAACTACTCCTTCTGTTGTAGCGTTTACAAAAACAGGAGAACGTCTTATCGGCGAGCCTGCAAAACGTCAGGCAGTAACAAACGCAAACAGAACGATCTCATCCATCAAGAGAGAGATGGGATCAGACTATAAGGTAGACATTGACGGAAAGAAATACTCTCCGCAGGAGATTTCCGCGATGATCCTCCAGAAACTGAAGGCGGATGCGGAAGGATATCTGGGAGAAAAAGTAACGGAAGCCGTTATCACGGTCCCGGCTTATTTCAACGACGC
>CASDUB010000248.1 GCA_949283905.1 uncultured Lachnospiraceae bacterium
CCAAATACTTTACGTAAACCCTCCAGTCTTAATACATGCTCCATCTATTACACCTCTTACTTTCTTTTCGCTTTTGCTTTAAGTCTGTTAATTAACGATGAACTATCTTTAACAGAAATAATAACTGCTACAAGAATAATCAGTCCCTGAATCAGCTGCTGTAAGTACGAACTCACTCCAATTAACGGGAAGAGGTTTGAGAGAATACCATAAAGCAGTGCTCCGAGAATTGCTCCAACAACGCTTCCTGTTCCGCCTGTGAGAGATGCTCCGCCTATTACTACCGCCGCAATTGCATCCATCTCCATTCCTGTCGCTCCCTGTGATGTTGTCGACGGTTGAAATGCTCCGATTCTTGCTACTGTAAGCAACCCAGAAACTGCAGCGCATAATGAACAAAGCACATATGCTGATACCTGAATCAACTTTACATTTACACCTGAGTTATATGCAGCCGTTTTATTAGAACCCGATACATACAGCTGTCTTCCATATACTGTCTTATTCATTACAAAAAGTGCGATAATAAATGCAATGATCATTATTATTACGGGAATCGGTACTATACCAATATATCCTGTACCAATGTTCATGAAGGAATCAGGAATGTTATTTCCGGAGATGCTTTTGGCTCCTGAAATAACAAGAATAAGACCTGCTAAAATTTCTTTCATAACCAAAGTAACTATAAAAGGCTGTAATTTTCCAAAAGTTACTAAAAGTCCGTTAATAAGTCCGCATCCCATACTGAGGAGCAGCACGCTGATAATTGTTACGCCAACATTGAATCCATTATTAAGCATAATAATAGATGTCATGCCTACAATCTGAATTGTTGAACCGATTGATAAATCAATTCCTCCGATTAGAATCACAAAAAACATTCCTATTGCGGCAATTGCCGTATAGGCCGTTTGCCTAAGCAAATTCAATATGTTTGATGAATTCAAAAAATATTCAGAAAGAATTGGAGAAACAATTAATAGTACAATAATGAAAATCAATATTGAAATTTCATTTTTGTGTAGTCTAAATAAGTTTTTCCAACTTTTTTCGGTTTTCATTCCAAAATCCTTCCTTCCCCTCTTTTTTGTTTGTTTTCTATAATGTTAATTATATTCCCAGTTTATTTTTATTCAATTTGCAAAACTTTTCATTTGGTGTCAGTTTTTTATATTCAAAAATGCACATAAATCTCAATTTTATCAGAATTATCTAAATATATTTCAACATAATTAAGCACAATTATTATTTCCGAAAAAACAGAAACCGAAATAATTGTTCTTTCCGGCTCTTTTAAAAAAAGCAATCCCCATCATTTTAAAACAATAGGGACTGCTTTTAAATTTTGAATATGAGTATGTAATATTTGATTTTTCCGAACAAAAAAAGGCAGCGTCACAGCTGCGATTTATACAATCTTTTCTGTGACACTGCCTTTTATAAATTGGTTTTCTATACCATCATTATTTAATAATCTTTACTTGCCCGTAATAAAGCATCAATTACTGAGCGTCTTTGATAGCTGCCTGTGCTGCCGCAAGTCTTGCGATAGGCACACGGAACGGTGAACATGATACATAATCAAGTCCGATCTTGTGGCAGAACTCTACAGATGTAGGATCTCCGCCGTGCTCGCCGCAGATACCGCAATGCATATCAGGACGAACTTTCTTTCCGAGTTTAACAGCCATATCCATAAGTCTTCCTACGCCGTTCTGGTCAAGTCTTGCGAACGGATCGTTCTCGAAGATCTTTGCGTCATAGTAAGCGCTGAGGAATTTGCCTGCGTCATCACGTGAGAATCCGAATGTCATCTGTGTAAGGTCGTTCGTACCGAAGCAGAAGAATTCAGCTTCTTTAGCGATCTCGTCAGCTGTAAGAGCTGCTCTCGGGATCTCGATCATTGTACCTACTTCGTATTTGATATCTGAACCTGCTGCCGCGATCTCAGCGTCAGCTGTCTCAACAACAACACCCTTAACATATTTAAGTTCTTTTACGTCTCCGATAAGCGGAATCATGATCTCAGGTTTAACATTCCATGTAGGATTAGCCTTCTGAACATTGATAGCCGCGCGGATGATAGCTTTTGTCTGCATTCTCGCGATTTCAGGATATGTAACCGCAAGACGGCATCCTCTGTGTCCCATCATCGGGTTGAATTCATGGAGACCCTGAATGATGGCTTTAATCTCTTCAACTGATTTGCCCTGAGCGTCAGCGAGAGCTTTGATATCTTCTTCTGTTGTAGGAACAAACTCATGAAGAGGCGGATCAAGGAAACGGATAGTAACAGGATTTCCTTCAAGGGCTGTGTAAAGAGCTTCGAAATCTGCCTGCTGCATAGGAAGGATCTTTTCAAGAGCAACTTCTCTTTCTTCTGCTGTGTCTGCACAGATCATCTCACGGAAAGCAGCGATTCTTTCAGGCTCGAAGAACATATGTTCTGTACGGCAAAGTCCTATACCTTCAGCTCCGAGCTCGCGGGCTTTTTTAGCATCCGCAGGTGTATCAGCGTTTGTTCTGACTTTAAGTCTTCTGTATTTGTCAGCCCATCCCATAACTCTTCCGAATTCGCCGGCGATCTTAGCGTCAACTGTCGGGATAGCTCCGTCGTAAATATTTCCTGTAGTTCCGTCGATAGAGATAACATCTCCTTCAACGAATGTCTTTCCTGCAAGAGTGAATTTCTTGTTTTCCTCATCCATTACGATGTCTGAGCATCCTGATACGCAGCATGAACCCATACCACGCGCAACTACCGCCGCATGTGATGTCATACCGCCGCGGACTGTAAGGATACCTTCAGCCGCTTTCATACCTGTGATATCTTCCGGTGATGTCTCAAGACGAACAAGAACAACTTTCTTGCCTGCCGCTTTCCACATCTCAGCATCGTCAGCAGTAAATACGATCTGTCCGCATGCAGCTCCCGGAGAAGCTCCAAGTCCTCTTCCGATCGGTGTAGCTGCTTTAAGAGCTTTTGCGTCAAACTGAGGATGAAGAAGTGTATCAAGGTTACGAGGATCGATCATAAGAACAGCTTCCTGCTCTGTTCTCATGCCTTCGTCAACGAGATCGCAGGCGATCTTAAGAGCTGCCTGTGCAGTTCTCTTTCCGTTTCTTGTCTGAAGCATATAGAGTTTTCCGTGCTCAACAGTGAACTCCATATCCTGCATGTCGCGGTAATGTTTCTCAAGGATATCGCAAACTTCCGTGAACTGTTTGAAAGCTTCAGGGAATTTCTGCTCCATCTCAGCTATCTTCATAGGTGTACGAACGCCGGCAACAACGTCTTCGCCCTGTGCGTTTGTAAGGAATTCTCCGAAAAGTCCTTTTTCGCCTGTAGCAGGATCACGTGTGAACGCAACACCTGTACCGCAGTCGTCTCCCATGTTACCGAAAGCCATAGACTGAACGTTTACGGCTGTTCCCCATGAATAAGGGATATCGTTATCACGGCGGTATACGTTTGCACGAGGATTATCCCATGAGCGGAATACGGCTTTAATAGCTTCCATAAGCTGAACCTTAGGATCGCTTGGGAAATCTTCGCCGATTTTTGCTTTATATTCTGCTTTAAACTGTGAAGCAAGTTCTTTGAGATCATCGGCAGTAAGCTCTACGTCCTGAGTTACTCCTTTTTTCTCTTTCATCTCATCGATGAGTGCTTCGAAGTATTTTTTGCCTACTTCCATAACTACATCTGAGAACATCTGTATAAATCTTCTGTAGCAGTCCCATGCCCATCTTGGATTTCCTGACTGCTCAGCAATAGTTTCAACTACCTCTTCATTAAGACCGAGGTTAAGAATAGTGTCCATCATACCGGGCATAGAAGCTCTTGCTCCCGAACGAACTGAAACGAGAAGAGGATTTTTCTTATCACCGAATTTCTTTCCTGTGATCTCTTCCATTTTTTCGATGTTTTCCATGATCTGAGCCATGATCTCATCGTTGATCTTGCGGCCGTCCTCATAGTACTGTGTACAAGCCTCTGTTGTGATCGTGAATCCCTGCGGAACAGGAAGTCCGATATTTGTCATTTCTGCAAGGTTTGCACCTTTTCCACCAAGGAGCTCACGCATATCCGCGTTACCTTCTTTGAATAAGTATACCCATTTTCTTGACATTATTTTTTGCCTCCTAAAAATAATTATATGTCATCAACCAATCAACAATTATTCTAACATGTTATGATACTCTGTCAACACGAAAACTTCCATTTAGTGACGGAATTTTTGCAAAAATTCAGCCGTTGAAAATTTCAACGGCCGAATTTTGTATTTATTTATCATTTGTTGAATTATTTTATGCTTCGACGATCAGATATGTACCGTCGGGAATAGCAAAAACCTCGCCGGATTCTTCAACTTCGGCGTCTGTCATCCCGCTTATATCCATTCCGTTTTCATCGAGATATTCTCTGACCTCTTTTAACGAGCCGACGACAACCGCCATGCAGTCCTCAAGGAAGGCTTCTGCTTCTTCAAGTGTTTCCGCTACAGGCTCGTCATAAAGCTGTGACTGATGTTCAAGAAAATATCTCAGGCATTCTTCTGAATACTCTCCCATTTGCACACCTCCATCAATTCCTCAGGTCTTCTGATTATCATGTCAGCATTGTTTTCACGCAGTTCTTTTTCCGTTCTGAATCCCCACAGAACTCCGACGGTATAAAAACCCGCCCCTTTTCCTGTTTTCATGTCAGTATCGGTATCACCTATATAACATATCTTTTCAACAGGAAAATCAAGTACTTTCAGGATCTCTTTCGCACAGCTCGGATCAGGTTTGACTGGAGCTCCTTCTTTCTGTCCCAAAACGATATCAAAAATATCATCTCCGAAGAATTTCTTTACGACCGAAACAGCCGATTCATGCGGTTTATTTGAAAGCACCGCAAGTCTGATACCCAGATTTTTAAGTCTTTCAAGGGTTTCAACTATTCCGTCATACGGTTTTACATTATATGACGGATCCTCATCGTAAAGCTTTTTGCCGAAGGCGTATACTTCGTCAAATTTTTCAAGATCTTCATCGCCGGCATCTTTCAGCGCTCTTTCGACGCATTTTGCAAAACCGTCGCCGACATAATAGTAATATTTGCTTATATCATGCTCTTCAAATCCATACTCTTTGAGGGCTTTATTAGTCGGAACAGCTATAGATTCGATCGTGCTTAAGAGCGTTCCGTCAAGATCAAATATACATGCGTTTATCACAGGTCTTTTATCTTTTGCCTTTGTGCAAAGAATAAACATGATGATTCCTGCGATCACGATAAAGATCGATATAAACTGCGACGTCGATATAGTTCCTACAGATCCCCTTATAAGGTCTCCTCTGAAGAATTCGATTATAAATCTTCCTATGCCGTAACATATAAGATACATCGCCGCTCCCTGTCCGGGCTTGTTGTTTTTTCTCCTGTTCAGAAGGACAAGAAGGAAAAACAGCAGAAAATCGCCTGCGCTCGATATGAGCTGTGTCGGAACAAGCGGCACGTTATTAGGCGCAAAATTTGAATTCGTAAACGTTATCGAAAACCAGCTGTCCGTCTGCATTCCGTAGCAGCATCCCGCAAAGAAACATCCGAGACGGCCGAAGCCCTGCGCCAGAGCGACGCTCGCAAGTCCGATATCAAAAAACTTCAGTGTAGGAAGCTTATTTCTTCTGCAGAAGATAAGCGCTCCGATGATTCCTCCGATGATTCCTCCGTATACTACCCAGCCGTCGGCAAGGGATCTGAGAATTACAGAGGGATCTTCTATTATCTGAGGGAAAATCGTTATAAAATATAAGATCTTTGATCCGAGATATCCGAATACAAGGCACCATATAACGAGCCAGAATACTTTTGTATGATCCAGTCCGTTTTTCTTCGCACGGTATTCGGCCGTAAAATACGCCGCCAGAATACCTATCGCCGTCATAAGACCATATGTATGTAATGTAAAAGGTCCGATAGTCAAAAGGTCATTGTACATATGA
>CASDUB010000249.1 GCA_949283905.1 uncultured Lachnospiraceae bacterium
AATAGTATGAAATCATATACGATAACAGTAAATGGAAATGTTTATCATGTTACAGTAGAAGAAGGAATTAAAGATGGCGCGGCTGCAGCTGCTCCTAAACAGGCAGCGCCGGTATCCGCACCTGCACCTGCACCGGATGCTAAAGCATCGGCTTCGGCAGGAAATATTGAGATAGCATCACCTGTTCCGGGCAAGATATTTAAGATAGAGGCAAAAGAAGGACAGGAATTAAAAAGAGGAGACACTGTTCTTATTCTTGAGTCTATGAAAATGGAGATCCCGGTAGTTGCTCCTGAAGACGGAACGGTAGCAAGCATTGATGTTGCGGTAGGAGCGTCGGTTGAATCAGGCGATATTCTTGCTACGATGAACTGATGGGTTCAGATCAATCTCAATTAAAATCGGAGGTAAACATTAATGTCTAGTCTTTTGGATACAATGTCCAACCTGGCTAATCAGACCGGATTCCTGAACCTGACTGTCGGCAATCTGATCATGATCGGAGTGGCTTGTTTATTGCTGTTTCTTGCGATCAAACATGGATTTGAGCCGCTTCTTCTGATTCCGATAGCATTCGGTATGCTTCTGGTAAATATTTATCCGGATATTATAGCGGATGCATATGTTGACGCGGCGGGAATCGAACATGCAGGTGGACTTTTCAGTTATTTCTTTAAACTTGATGAGTGGAGCATACTGCCTTCGCTTATTTTCCTCGGGGTCGGCGCGATGACGGACTTCGGACCTTTGATCGCCAATCCTATCAGTTTCCTTATGGGAGCAGCAGCGCAGCTTGGCATTTATATTTCTTATTTCCTTGCGATCTTTCTCGGATTCAACGGAAAAGCAGCTGCCGCTATTTCGATCATCGGCGGAGCGGACGGTCCTACGTCTATTTTCCTTTGCGGAAAACTCGGGCAGACCTCGCTGATGGGACCGATAGCAGTCGCGGCGTATACGTATATGTCGCTTGTACCTATCATCCAGCCGCCTGTAATGAAACTTTTTACAACGGAAAAAGAAAGAAAGATAAAAATGTCTCAGCTCAGACCGGTATCAAAGCTTGAGAAGATTCTTTTCCCTATCATCATAACAGTTGTTGTGTGTCTGATACTGCCGTCGACGGCGCCTCTTGTAGGTATGCTTATGTTAGGAAACCTCTTCAGAGAGAGCGGCGTTGTTCGTCAGCTTACTGACACGGCTTCAAATGCTCTTATGTATATCGTAGTTATCCTTCTTGGAACTTCTGTAGGTGCTACCACAAGCGCAGAGAACTTCCTCAACATCACAACAATTAAGATCATTGTTTTAGGTGTTATCGCGTTCATTGGAGGTACGGCGGGAGGCGTGCTGCTCGGCAAACTGATGTGTAAGCTGACGCACGGAAAGATAAATCCGCTGATAGGATCTGCCGGCGTATCGGCAGTGCCTATGGCCGCCCGCGTTTCTCAGAAAGTCGGTGCGGAAGCAGATCCTACAAACTTCCTGTTGATGCATGCCATGGGACCTAATGTTGCCGGCGTTATCGGTACGGCGGTAGCGGCAGGCGTATTTATGGCTATATACGGGGTATGATCGTAAACATATTTATTCAGCAACAAAGTGAATTATTAGATTGATTTAGGAGAATAAAATGGCAGAATTACAGAAAAAACCGGTAAAAATAGTTGAGACTGTTCTGCGTGACGCTCATCAGTCTCTGATCGCCACACGTATGCCGACCGAAGAAATGCTTCCTATCGTCGATAAACTCGATAAAGTCGGATATCATGCGGTTGAGTGCTGGGGCGGAGCTACGTTTGACGCATGCCTTCGTTTCCTTCATGAGGATCCGTGGGACAGACTCAGAAAGTTGAGAGACGGATTTAAGAATACAAAACTTCAGATGCTTTTCAGAGGACAGAATATACTCGGATACCGTCCTTATGCTGATGATGTGGTTGAATATTTCGTACAGAAATCAGTCGCAAACGGAATAGATATCATTCGTATATTTGACTGTCTGAACGATCTGAGAAATCTTCAGACTGCGGTTACAGCGGCAAATAAAGAAAAATGTCATGCTCAGGTCGCTCTTTCTTATACGATCGGAGATGCTTACACAACTGAATACTGGGTTAAAACAGCTAAGAGAATAGAAGATATGGGAGCAGATTCGATCTGCATCAAAGATATGGCGGGACTTCTTCTTCCGTATAAAGCTACAGAGCTTGTAACGGCGCTTAAAGAAGCTACGGATCTTCCTATAGAGCTTCACACGCATTACACATCAGGAGTTGCTTCGATGACATATCTCAAAGCTGTCGAAGCCGGCGTAGATATTATTGACTGCGCCATGTCACCGTTTGCCCTCGGAACATCCCAGCCTGCTACTGAAGTTATGGTAGAAACATTTAAAGGAACGCCGTATGATACGGGATATGATCAGAAGCTCCTTGCCGAGATCGCTGATTATTTCCGTCCGTACAGAGACGAGTGCCTCGAGAACGGACTTCTGAATCCGAAGAATCTCGGTGTAAACATCAAGACGCTTCTTTATCAGGTTCCGGGCGGAATGCTTTCGAATCTTACAAGCCAGCTCAAAGAGCAGCATGCGGAAGATAAGCTTTATGAAGTTCTTGAGGAGGTTCCGAGAGTTCGAAACGATCTCGGACAGTGTCCTTTAGTTACTCCGTCTTCACAGATCGTCGGCACACAGGCAGTATTCAATGTGCTTATGGGCGAAAGATATAAGATGGTCACAAAGGAGACGAAAGATATTCTTTTGGGCAAATACGGAGAGACTATATTGCCGTTCAATAAAGAAGTACAGGAGAAATGTATCGGGGATGAAACGCCGATAACATGCCGTCCTGCAGATCTTATCGACAATGAGCTTGATAAACTCGAGTCGGAAATGGCAGCATATAAAGAGCAGGATGAAGATGTGCTTTCCTACGCTCTGTTCCCGCAGGTTGCTACGGATTTCTTTAAATACAGAGACGCTCAGAAAACAAAAATCGACGCATCTGCGGCTGATTCTGAGAACAAGGCGTATCCTGTATAAATGTTATTCGGTTTATCATTTAAAAAATCTTGTATTATTTGCAATAAACTGTTATTTTATAATTAATATATAATTTATTTTTGTATTTCAGATGCAAAAAAAGGAGGGTAAAAATGTCACTTGTAACAACAAAAGAGATGTTTGCCAAAGCTTATAACGGCGGATACGCTGTAGGAGCTTTCAACGTAAACAATATGGAAATCGTTCAGGGTATTACAGAAGCTGCCGGAGAACTTAAAAGCCCGGTTATCCTTCAGGTTTCAAAAGGCGCTCGTGCATACGCCAACCACAGATACCTTGTAAAAATGGTTGAAGCCGCTGTAGAAGAAAATCCGGAAATTCCGATCGCTCTTCACCTTGATCACGGTGACAGCTTTGAACTTTGCAAATCATGTATCGACGGCGGATTTACATCTGTTATGATCGACGCTTCTTCAAAATCTTTTGAAGAAAATATCGCTCTTACAAAACAGGTTGTAGATTATGCTCATGATCACGGCGTAGTAGTTGAGGCTGAGCTTGGAACTCTTGCCGGAGTTGAGGACGAAGTTGCAGTTGAGCACGGACAGGAAAGCTATACACGTCCTGAAGAAGTAGAAGAGTTTGTATCAAGAACAGGATGTGATTCTCTTGCAATCGCAATCGGAACATCACACGGTGCATATAAATTCAAAGCTTCACAGTGCACAAGAAATGAAAAAGGAATCCTTGTTCCACCTCCACTTCGTTTCGACGTTCTTGAAGAGTGCATCAAGAGACTTCCGGGATTCCCGATCGTTCTTCACGGATCATCATCAGTTCCTCAGGACTTCGTAGCAATGATCAATCAGTACGGCGGAAATATGCCGGATGCAATCGGTATTCCTGAAGAAGAGCTTCGTCATGCTGCTGAACTTGCTGTATGCAAGATCAATATCGATTCAGATATCCGTATCGCTATGACAGCTACTATCCGTAAATATATGGCAGAGCATCCTGATCACTTTGATCCTCGTCAGTATCTTAAACCTGCACGTCAGGCTGTTAAAGATATGGTTGCTCATAAGATCCAGAACGTTCTCGGATCTGCAGGAAAAGCCTGATTCCATATTAAGAACCGTTAATTATCTTTAAAATTTAAAATTTCTCCTGGAGTGTTCGATAACCATGTTATTTTGAACCTACATTTACTTTAAAAAGGGATACCTATAATCAGCATTTTTGATGCCGGGCCTCCTAAGAGTGGAAGGCAGAAAAACTGCTTGCGGTATTAACCCACCTAGCGTTGCTAGGAGTCAAAATACAAGGAACGGCACTCCGGGATTTTAAACGAGCTATATCCTTAAAAAAGGAGACAGCTCTTTTATTGCGTTTATGGGAAAGACTGTGTTCCAAGATCAAAATTTGTATTTTTTGTCCCTTGACTCATCAAATAGAAATTTTGATGTTGGTATACAGTAAAGACCATGCGCTGGAATTTCAGCATATTTTAAATAAAATTCGGAGGAACCAAAAGTGATTAACAACGAGATCAAAACAAAGCTTGACAGTATCCTTGATAAAGCACAGGAAAGCATCAAAGCAGCTAAAGACATGGATATAATTAATGAGATCCGTGTAAAAGTTCTTGGAAAAAAAGGAGAACTTACGGCTGTTCTCAAGGGTATGAAGGATGTCGCGCCTGAAGACAGGCCGGCAGTCGGACAGCTTGTAAACGATACAAGAACAAAAATAGAATCAGCCCTCGAGACAGTAAAGACACGCCTTGAAAAAGCTCAGATGGAGGCTCGTCTTGCTGCTGAAAAAATAGACGTAACGCTTCCGGCTAAAAAATACAATATCGGACACAGTCATCCGAATACGATCGCTCTTGAAGAAGTTGAGCGTATTTTCATCGGAATGGGATACGAAGTAGTAGAAGGTCCTGAAATAGAATATGATCTCTACAATTTCGAAAAACTCAATATTCCGGCAAATCACCCTGCAAAAGATGAGCAGGATACATTTTATATTAATTCAGACATCGTACTTCGTACGCAGACTTCGCCTGCCCAGGCGCGTGAAATGGAAAAAGGAAAACTTCCTATCCGTATGATCTCACCGGGACGAGTATTCCGTTCTGACGAGGTGGATGCTACACATTCGCCTTCATTCCATCAGATAGAAGGACTTGTAGTAGACGAACATATTACATTTGCGGATCTTAAGGGAACTCTTCAGGAGTTTGCTCGCGAATTGTTCGGACCTGAAACAAAGACTAAATTCCGTCCTCATCATTTCCCGTTTACAGAGCCGTCTGCCGAGATGGACGTAAGCTGTTTTAAATGCGGCGGAAAAGGATGCCGTTTCTGCAAAGGCGAAGGATGGATCGAAATCCTCGGATGCGGTATGGTTCACCCTCATGTATTTGAAATGTGCGGAATCGACCCTGAGAAGTATACAGGTTTTGCTTTCGGCGTCGGACTTGAGAGAATCGCTCTCTTAAAATATGAGATAGACGACATGCGTCTTCTTTACGAAAACGACATCAGATTCTTAAATCAGTTCTGATCCTAATCATAAGAAAAACTTGAACAGGAGAAAAATAAATGAATACTTCATTAAAATGGATAAAACGATATGTTCCCGATCTTGAATGTACTTCTCAGGAATATATGGATGCAATGACTCTCTCAGGAACAAAAGTAGAGGGATATAAAGAATTAGACGAAAATCTTGAAAAGATCGTTATAGGACAGGTTACAAAGATAGAGAAACATCCTGATGCCGATAAACTTGTAATTTGCCAGGTCAATATAGGAACAGAAAGCATACAGATCGTTACCGGAGCGCCGAATGTATTTGAAGGCGCAAAAGTTGCCGTTGTCCTTGACGGCGGAAAAGTAGCGGCAGGTCATGACGATAAAAAAGTAGAAGGCGGTATTGTAATCAAAGCCGGAAAGCTCAGAGGCATCGAATCGAACGGAATGATGTGTTCTATCGAGGAACTGGGCTCTACAAGAGAAATGTATCCTGAAGCTCCCGAATACGGCATATACATTTTTGATGACGACGCAAAAGTCGGAGCAGACGCAGTAAAAGCTCTTGGTCTTGATGACGTTGTTTTTGAATACGAAGTAACATCTAACCGTGTAGACTGCTACAGTGTGATAGGCATCGCAAGAGAAGCAGCTGCCACATTCGGAAAGAAATTCTATCCACCCGAAGTTAAGGTTATCGGAAACGATGAAAAGGCTTCTGATTATATAAGAGTAGAAGTTACAGATAAAGAACTCTGCCCAAGATACACTGCCAGAGTAGTAAAAAATATTAAGATCGGCCCGTCTCCGAAATGGATGCAGAGATGTCTTGCGGCGTCAGGTATCAGACCGATTAATAATCTTGTTGATATAACAAATTATGTAATGGAAGAATTCGGTCAGCCTATGCATGCGTATGATCTTGATACTATTGAGGGAAATAAGATCATTGTAAGAAGAGCCGAAAACGGTGAAAAATTCGTTACTCTTGACGGAAAAGAGCATGTGCTCGATGAAAACGTCCTTATGATCTGTGACGCCGAAAAACCTGTAGGTCTTGCAGGCATAATGGGCGGAGAGAATTCGATGATAACTGATAATGTAAAAAATGTATTATTCGAAGCCGCTAATTTTGACGGAACAAATATACGTCTTTCGTCAAAACGTCTCGGCCTGAGAACAGATGCGTCAGGTAAATTTGAAAAAGGACTTGATCCTAACAACGCAGAAGCGGCCATCAACAGAGCGTGCCAGCTTATAGAAGAGCTTGGCTGCGGAGAAGTGGTCGGCGGAATGGTTGATGTTTATCCTGAAGTAAGAAAAGAGTCAAGAGTTCCGTTTGAGCCTGAAAAGATCAATGATCTGCTCGGAACAGACCTTTCTAAAGATGAGATGCTTAAGTATCTTGCAGCTGTAGAACTCACGCTTGTTGAAAAGACAAATGAGATCGTTGCGCCTACTTTCCGTCAGGATATTCACTGCATGGCGGACCTTGCGGAAGAAGTTGCGAGATTCTTCGGCTATGACAATATACCGACTACACTTCCCAAAGGTGAAGCGACAACGGGTAAACTTCCGTTTGATCTCAGAGTTCAGCAGAAAGCAAGAGAGATCGTACAGTACAGCGGATTTTCTCAGGGATATACCTATTCATTTGAAAGTCCTAAGGTATTTGACAGATTGAGACTTGATAAGGATGCGCCTGAAAGAAAAGCCATCGAGATTATTAATCCTCTCGGAGAAGACTTCTCGATCATGAGAACTCTTTCGGTAAACGGAATGCTTACATCTCTTGCGACAAACTATAACAGAAGAAACAAAGACGTTAAGCTCTATGAACTTGGAAATATTTATTTAGCAAAAGAACTTCCCCTTAAAGAACTTCCTGAAGAAAAAATGATGCTGACTCTCGGAATGTTCGGAAAATATGATTTCTTTGATATGAAAGGCGTTATTGAAGAGTTCTTTGAAAAAGTAGGCATGAATGAGATCGTGGAATACGATGCGAAAGCAGGAAAACCATATCTTCATCCGGGACGTCAGGCTAATATCATTTATAAAGGGGAAGTCGTAGGATATCTCGGCGAAGTTCATCCTGAGGTTGCAAAAGACTATGGTATCGGCGGAAGATCATATATAGCAGTTATCGATATGACCGAGATCGTTAAATTTGCTACGTTTGACAGAAAATATAAGGGAATAGCAAAATTCCCTGCTGTAAGCAGAGATCTTTCTATGGTAGTGCCGAAGGACGTTCAGGCGGCCGACATCGAAAAGATCATACGTCAGCGCGGCGGAAAGATCCTCGAGTCTGTTGAACTCTTTGATATTTATGAGGGCGAGCAGATTCAGGAGGGATTCAAATCCATGGCATATAAATGCACGTTCCGTTCGGCTGAAAAAACTCTTGAAGAGCAGGATATAAGCGCCGTTATGAAGAAGATATTAAACGGACTTTCGGTTCTTGGCATTGAATTGAGACAATAAGCATTTATTTAAGACAGATTTATGGAGTAGATCATGCGTTTATATGTTATTCGCCACGGCGAAACACAGTGGAACAGAGAAAGAAAGCTTGCGGGCTGGTCGGATATTCCTATAAATGAGACAGGCGTTAAGCTTGCAAAAGAAACAGCTGAGGGACTTAAAGATGTGGAGTTTGATCTCTGCATCTCAAGTCCTTTGAGAAGAGCGAGAATGACGGCTGAAATTGTGCTCGGAGACAGAAAAAATGTAATGATCGCTTTTGATGAAAGGATTAAGGAGATTAATTTCGGAGAATATGAAGGCGTAACCTGTGTTAAACCCGGAAATATCATTACTGTTCCTGAATACGAAGGCTTTCAGAAGGATCCGTTAAATTTTAAAGGAATGCCCGGAGGAGAGAGCATCAGAGCGGTGATGAAAAGGGCAAATGACGCTTTGCAAGATTACTGTACTGATCCTGAGCTTCAGGATAAAACTGTTCTGATTTCTACGCACGGCTGTCTTTACAGGGCTTTTCTTAACAGCCTGTATGACGATCCGTCTGATTTCTGGCAGGCGGGCGTTCCTAAAAATTGTGCCGTTTCAATAGTAGACGTTGAAAATAAAGTACCGAAGCTGGTTAAAAGCGATCTTTTATACTATGATCCTTCGCTGGCCTTAAAATATTTCTGAGTTAGGAATAAATATGAAAACAAGTGATTTTTATTATGATCTTCCCGAAGAACTTATTGCACAGGATCCTCTTCTTGACAGGAGTTCTTCAAGGCTTCTTCATCTTGACAAAAAAGACGGAAGCATTGAACATACGGTATTTAAAAAAGTAACTGAATATTTAAATCCGGGCGACTGTCTTGTTATCAATAATACAAAAGTTCTTCCTGCAAGACTTTACGGAGAAAAAGAGGATACGCATGCTCTGATCGAAATTCTTTTACTTAAGAGACATTCGGCTGACGTATGGGAAGTTCTTGTAAGACCGGGCAAAAAGTGCAGACGGGGAGCACGTATTATATTCGGAGACGGTCTTCTTAAAGGTGAGATCACTGATATAGTCGAAGAGGGAAACAGACTTATCAGATTTGAATTTGACGGTATCTTCGAAGAAATACTTGACCGCCTCGGAGAAATGCCTCTTCCGCCTTATATTACTCATAAGCTTCAGGATAAAAACAGATATCAGACGGTTTATGCAAAGGAAGCAGGATCAGCGGCGGCGCCGACTGCAGGACTTCATTTTACAAATGAGCTGCTGGATGAGATAAAGGCTAAAGGTGTCAATATTGCTCATGTGACATTGCATGTAGGACTCGGAACATTCAGACCTGTTAAGGTCGATGATGTCACTCAGCACCATATGCATTCCGAGTTTTACGTAGTAGAAGAGGAACAGGCAAAACTTATAAACGATACGAAGAAAAACGGCGGCAGAGTTATCTGTGTCGGCACAACAAGCTGCAGGACGCTTGAATCTGCCGCTGAAGAAAACGGCGTCTTAAGATCAGGGAGCGGATGGACAGATATATTTATTTATCCGGGCTATAAATTCAAGATAATGGATGCTCTTATTACAAATTTCCATCTGCCGGAATCGACACTGATCATGCTTGTATCGGCCTTTGCGGGAAAAGATAAAGTGATGCATGCATATGAAGAAGCAGTCAAAGAGCGATACAGATTTTTTTCCTTCGGCGACGCAATGATAATCATTTGAGTTTTTTACAGATACGAAAAAATTGAATAGCAATTTATAAAGCACATAATTCTAAGTCAGTATATTACTGACAAGAGTTATGTGCTTTTTTTAGTTTGCCTTTTTCTGTATCACTTCAATGTGTTAAATCATTAACAATACATATGTTAAATATATAACAAGCCTTTAACATATATAAATATGATATGACAGATTATCGTAATGTAATATTATGCAAGCATTAAAGTTTTATGTATAATAGAATCGAAGATAACTGCTGTGAAAACGCTTCATTTTTCTAAAATTTTTATGCTGCCGGCACAATGCTCAAATGCGTTATACAACATAAAAATCATATTAATAATGAAGCTTGAATTTAGAGTAAAGATCAGCAGTTAAATAAGAGTAGAAAGGAAGTATATTTATGAGCTGCACAAACTTTCCATGTTACGGAACGCTGGAACAGGGAACGGAATTAATGAACTGGCTTGAAGCGAATAAGGACATGCCGGGAATAGTTCTTCCCGCCCTTCAAAAGGCACAGGAAATCTACGGATATGTTCCGCGTCCCGTACAGCAGATAATTGCTGATTTTGCGCATAAGCCGCTTTCAGAAGTATACGGAGTAGCAACGTTTTATTCACAGTTTAACCTTGAGCCGAAGGGCAGAAACCAGATCAGCGTATGTCTCGGAACCGCCTGCTATATCAAAGGCAGCGGAAAGATCTTACAGATGCTCCAGGAAAAACTCAATGTAAACGAATCAGGAGTAACGGAAGACGGACGTTTCAGTGTCGATTCATGCAGATGTCTCGGATGCTGCGGAATGGCTCCCGTTATGAAAGTAAATGATGATGTGTACGGAAATCTGTCAGGAGAAGAGCTCGATGCGATTCTCGCTAAATACGAATAAGGAGGAGACTGATATATGGGAAATAAAGTTACAAAGATACAGTCCCTTGCCGAACTGAACAAGATCAAAGAAGAAGAGAACAGACGAATGAGCATTCAGGATGGCGTAAGAATTGTTGTCGGACTTGGAACATGCGGAGTAGCTGCAGGAGCACAGCCTGTATATGATGCGATAGCGGCATATATTAAAGAGAACGGAATGCAGGAAAGAGTACTCCTTGAGGAAACAGGATGCGTAGGAATCTGCCAGTATGAACCTGTTGTGGAAGTATATGAACCTAATATCCGCACAACATATGTTCATATGACAGTTGAAAGCGCAATCCGTGTAATGAAACAGCATATCCAGGGCGGAAATCCGATTGCAGAGTTTACCATCGGATCATCGAAAAACAGGAGGTGATAGTGTATGTATCGTAGTTATGTAATGATATGCGGAAGCGAAAACTGTTCTTCGATCCCCGGACACGATCAGCTTTACAATGAGTTCCAGAATCAGATCAAAGCTGCCGGACTTACAGATGAAGTTATGGTTATTACAGGCAGCTGTCTCGGAATATGTCATGAAGGCGTAGGCCCAAACGTAGCTGTTTTCCCTGAGGGATCTATATATACAGGAGTTAAAGTAGAGGATGTAGCGGAGATCGTTTATGAACATCTTCTTAAAGATAACCGTGTCACACGTCTCCTCTTTGATGAAACAGTAACAGTAGGAAACGCAAGAAGCATCGAAGATACCGAATTCTATAGAAAACAGTGCAGGATCGCCATGCGCAATTGCGGTATTATCGATCCTAAAAATATAAATGAATATATAGCTAAAGACGGATATCAGGCTCTGTATAAAGCTCTTACTGAGATGACGCCTGATGAAGTAATAGATGTAGTGCTGGCATCAGGACTCAGAGGCCGAGGCGGCGCAGGTTTCCCTACCGGAAGAAAATGGAAATTTGCCAGCGGAAACAGAGGAAAAGTTCAGAAATATGTATGCTGTAACGCAGATGAAGGAGATCCGGGAGCATTCATGGACAGAAGCGTTCTGGAAGGAGATCCTCACAGCGTTATCGAAGCTATGGCTATCGCTGCGTATGCGATCGGATCAGATCACGGATATATTTATGTACGTGCCGAATATCCCGAAGCTGTAGAGCATCTTGAAATCGCTATCGGACAGGCTAAAGAGTACGGACTGCTTGGAAAAAATATCTTCGGAACAGATTTCAACTTTGAACTTGAGATCAAACTTGGAGCCGGCGCATTTGTATGCGGCGAGGAAACAGCGCTTATGACTTCAATAGAAGGAAAACGAGGAGAACCTCGTCCGAGACCTCCATTCCCGGCTTCAAAAGGTCTTTTTGCAGTTCCTACAATATTGAACAACGTTGAGACATATGCAAATATTGCTCCTATTATTTTAAAGGGCGCTGAATGGTTCTCGTCTATCGGCGTACCTTCAAGTACAGGAACGAAAGTATTTGCTCTCGGCGGAAAGATCAGAAATACAGGTCTTGTGGAAGTTCCGATGGGAACGACCCTCAGAACTATCGTTGAGGATATCGGCGGAGGTATTCCTAACGGACGTTCATTTAAAGCTGCGCAGACAGGCGGACCTTCCGGCGGATGTATACCTGCAAGTCTTATCGATACTCCTGTCGATTTTGACTCTCTTTCGAAGATCGGCGCAATGATGGGTTCCGGCGGACTTATCGTTATGGATGATTCAACCTGTATGGTAGATATAGCGAAATTCTTCCTTGAATTTATCGTTGAAGAAAGCTGCGGAAAATGTACTCCGTGCCGTGTCGGCACAAAACGTCTTCTTGAGCTTCTGACAAAGATAACGGACGGAAGAGGTACAATGGAAGATTTGAACCGCATCGAAGAGCTTGCTTCATTTATGAAAGATAACAGTCTTTGCGCTCTCGGACAGACGGCGGCAAATCCGGTTCTTTCTACAATAAAATATTTCAGAGATGAATATATTGAGCATATTGAGAATAAACATTGTCCTGCAGGCGTATGTAAGAATCTTCTCACATATCATATAGATCCGAAACTTTGCAGAGGCTGTACGGCGTGTGCAAAAGCATGTCCTGTACACGCAATCGTTGGAACTGTTAAGAATCCTCATGCGATTGATACTACAAAATGTATCAAGTGTGGAAGCTGCATTGAAAAATGCCGTTTCGGTGCAATAGAGAGAAAGTAAGGAGGATTGATTATGATCAGTAAAAAGGTGGATACCATGGATATGATAAACATCAAAATCAACGGAATTCCTTGCCAGGCTCCTGCAGGTTCTACTATTTTGGAAGCAGCACACGCATCTGGAATCGCAATTCCGACACTTTGTTACTTAAAAGAGATCAATGCGATCGGCGCATGCCGTATCTGCGTTGTTGAAGTAAAGGGAGCAAAAACACTTGTTCCTGCCTGTGTACATCCGATAAGTGAAGGAATGGAAATATTCACAAACACGAAAAGAGTACACGACGCAAGAAGAACAAACTTAAAACTTATACTTTCAACACACCGTCAGGAATGTCTGTCATGCGACAGAAACGGTCATTGTGAACTTCAGAATCTCTGTTATGAATATGCAGTAGACAGCAACATGGCTTTTGAAGGTGAAAAGATCAAATACGAGATCGATGACAGCGCGGTTCATATGCAGAGAGACAATACAAAATGTATTATGTGCCGCAGGTGTACGGCAGTCTGCAATCTGGCTGAAGGCGTAGGATGTATAGGCGTTTCGGGAAGAGGATTTACGGCAAAGATCGGTTCAAGCTTTGGAGAAAAACTTGCAGATTCACAGTGCATTCACTGCGGACAATGTATCGTTGCATGTCCTACGGGAGCTCTTTCCGAGAAAGATGATACATCTAAAGTCTGGGAGGCCATTGCTAATCCTGAAAAATATGTTATCGTGCAGACGGCCCCTTCTGTAAGAGCAGGTTTGGGCGAAGAGTTCATGATGAACATCGGAGAAAATGTAGAAGGAAAGATGGTTACGGCTCTTCGTATGCTCGGCTTTGACGCCGTATTTGATACGGACTGGGCAGCTGATCTTACTATAATGGAGGAGGCAACAGAACTTCTTCACCGTATACAGAACGGCGGCACAATGCCTATGTTTACAAGCTGCTGTCCGGGATGGGTTAAATTCTGTGAGACATTTTATCCTGAATTTATTTCGAATCTTTCTACATGCAAGAGTCCGCAGAGTATGCTCGGCGCTATGGCAAAATCGTATTATGCTAAAAAGATGAATATCGATCCTAATAATATCATAGTTGTATCGGTAATGCCGTGTACGGCTAAGAAATTTGAGATCACACGCGACGATATGTCGGGTGCAGGCGAAGGACTTCGTGATGTTGATATTTCGATTACAACGAGAGAACTCAGCAAGATGATCCGCCGTGCAGGTCTTCTTTTCAACATTCTGCCTGAATCGGAATTTGACGCTCCTCTCGGAATCGCTTCGGGAGCAGGTCATATCTTCGGAGCTTCGGGCGGCGTTATGGAAGCAGCGCTTCGTACAGCGGCTGAAGTTATTACCGGAAAGAGTCTCGGCGCGGTAGA
>CASDUB010000250.1 GCA_949283905.1 uncultured Lachnospiraceae bacterium
CCGTCGACTTCAATGTCAGGATCTATCCAGCTGTCGCCTGTAGCGTAATCAACGGCTATTCCGGGCTGAACATTGTATACAAACACATTGAAGCATACTCCTTCGCCCTGATCTTCAAGCGACAATCCCTGCATCTGAACTCCGGAGGCCACCAGATTATCTCCTTCAAAAACAGGAGTTACTTTATATGCAACATGATTGTCAGTTTCATGAACATAGTCGGCAACCATATTTTCAAATGGGAGCATCCCGTCCGCATTAAAATACCTCGTTCCCGTTATCAGGTTCTTCGGATTTGCATTTTCTCCTGCCAATTGAAATCCTATTAAATGAGATCTGTTATACAGATAATTTCCTTCCACGATTCCGTTATATTTGACGGTATGCCATCCGGAAGGCCTTACTTCTCCTATGCTCTCCCTGTCCTCTGTCGGCATTATTTCCTGACATACTACGGCAAACGCCTCAGTACAGCGTCCCTTATCGTCAAGCTCTCCGTAATTCTCAACCGGCTCCGATACAGCCATTTCCGATTCCTGTTCTTCTTCCTCTGAAAACTCAGGAACATTGTCATTTACTTCAACATATACATCGCCCGTAAAAGGAGGTATGACCTCATCTCCGACTACTATCTCATGTGAAAGCGTCTGTGACTCTTTTTGCTCGTTTTCTTCTTTGCAGCCAAGTAAATTCAAAGATAAGACTGCAGCCAATATCAATAAATATAATCTTTTCTTCATACTCGATAAATTCCGTTCTTGTACTATATTGCTGTCAGAGTCAAAAGTCCCGACTCATGATCACTTGGTGATCCTTTTCCATTCATTAAGAAGCCGTTCCATATTATAAACCGCGTTTGCCGGACTTGTCGACGGTAATTTTACAATATCTTTTTTTACTGACGGATAAGTATATTTCATATATAGCTCGTACGCCTTTGCTCCGTTTGCAAATATCTTTCTGATCGGAGCGTGATCCAATATAATTGAAATATCCGTAGGAATAACATCTGTTATCGAATTGTCGCTCGAACCGTAAATATCACACTCTGCCACGACATCCCAAACAGCGATCCCATGTTTCAGCAGCAGCGTCTTTTTTTCATCTATAGTCTGCGGTATATCCTCTTTAAACAATCCTGCGATCACTTTCCAGAACCTGTTCTGCGGATGTCCGTAATAAAAATTTTGTTCTCTTGATTTAACTGAGGGAAATGTCCCCAGAATCAAAATATCAGACTTTTCATCGTAAACAGGTTCAAATTCATGTTTTACATGCATCAACTTATTTTTATTTTTTGAATTACTCATAAATGTATTAACTTGCTCCATAAACTAATACTGATTTTAACACGCATCTTATTGTAAACAAATATAAACAATGATAAACTATTACACGGTATAACACAAACTTGATTTTTAATAATATGTCAGCATCGGGAGGAAAAACTTGTGGAATTGGATGTATTAGGTCTGTTGGCTGCATGCTCCTATACACTGGACTGTGTAGAAGCAGAATTAGTACATGTTTCGGATAATCATTCTAAACGCATTACGTATATGAGTATCTGTACAGCCGAACAACTGGGAATACACGGAGCAGATCTTCAGGATATGGCCGTCTGCTCTTTACTGCACGACAATGCGCTGAACCACTATATTAAGGCAAAATTAAATAAAAATATTTCCTACACTGTTTCGACAAGGCTTTTTCCGAATGTCTACACTCATTGCGTAATAGGCGAGAAAAATGTACAAAACCTCCCGTTTAATTCAGATATACGAAATGTAATAATGTACCATCACGAAAACACTGACGGAAGCGGTCCTTTCGGGAAAAAGGGAGACGAGATTCCTCTATTCTCAAGAATCATTCATCTGTGCGATCTGACCGATAAATTAAGCCAGACTCATACGGATAAACATGAAGCTTATGTTTCCGTTTGTTCTTACCTGAAGAAAACATCCGGCTCTATCGTAGACGAAGAATGCGTCACAGCTTTTCTGAAAGCTTTTGACGAAGAACATTTTTCCTTGCTGTGGGATCCCGACCTTGATAATTTACTCTGGATAAAAGTTCCGCGGATAAAGCAGAATCTCAGCTTCGAGCAGATAAAATCTCTGGCGGATTTTTACGCCCGGATAATAGATTATAAATCTCCATGTACAAGCACTCATTCGATCGGAGTTGCAAAAAACGCCGAAAGATTATCTTTGTTTATGGGATTTGACAAAGCCGTATCGGAGAAAATGTATCTCGCAGGCGCGCTTCACGATATCGGAAAAGTTGTAGTAAACAATAAGATACTGGAAAAGCCCGGTCGCCTTACCGAAGATGAATTCTCGGTAATGAAGCATCACGCCGAATTCACATATTATATGTTATCACCGATCAAGGATTTCAAAGAGATACGCAACTGGGCTGCTTTTCATCACGAAAGACTTGACGGAAGCGGTTATCCGTTCGGTTTATCCGCAGATAAGTTAAACACCCAGGAACGAATAATGGCATGCGCCGACATTTATCAGGCATTAACCGAAGACAGACCATACAGACACAGCATTCCGCACAACGAAGCATGCGATGTTTTAAAAGAAATGGCTGACAATGGCTGGCTTGATCCTGTCATTGTCAAAAATGTCGACCTGTGCTTCAATTCTTCAAATAGTCATCAAAGTCAAAACGCTTTTTGCCGCTGACAAATTTGATATAAAGGATTTGATCATATGAAAATAACAGATATTAAAACTATTTTTTTCAGCCCTACAGGAGGTACCGAAAAAGCAGCTCGTGCTCTCTCAGAAAAACTGTCAGAAGACCTTTCTGTTCCTATTGAGTACACAGACATAACGCCTATATCAAACAGACAGAGTGTGTATTCTTTTTCGGAAAATACGCTGGTTATTCTTGCTTCGCCCGTATATGCCGGAAGGATGCCTAACAAACTTCTGCCCGATCTGCAAAATTGTATAAAAGGCAGCGGGAACACTCCGATCATAACTGTTTCTGTCTACGGAAACAGAAATTATGACGAAGCTTTGAGAGAAATGCTTCTCCTTTCCGAAAACAACGGTTTTATTCCTATGGGAGCCTCTGCAGTCGTAAGTCAGCACGCTTTTTCAGACACACTTGCCAAAGGACGCCCCGATGATTCTGATATACAAAAAATATATGAATTTTCAGACAGGATAGCCGAAAAAATAATCAACTCCGACGCTCCCACAGCGATCGAATTTGATCGCGATACGCCGGTAAAGCCTTACTATACTCCACTAAAGACTGATCTCACTCCGGCGCGCTTCTTAAAAGCAAAACCGCTTACAGACATAAATACATGTACAAAATGCGGCATCTGCGTCGAAAAATGTCCGATGGGAAGTATTGATGCATCAGATGTTACCGTTATTTCAGGCGTATGCATCAAATGTCAGGCATGCGTAAAATTATGTCCGACACACTCAAAATACTTTACCGACGAGGATTTTCTTTCACATGTAAAGATGCTCGAAAGCAATTACACTGACAGAAAAGAACCTGTATTTTTTATTTAAATAAAGATTTACAAAAAGAGGCAGCTCTGCGATAACGATTTTAACTGTTCAAAATCGTTGCCGCATCGCTGCCGTTTTTTCAATGATTATCTTCCCAGAATTTCTTTACAAGATATGCTGCCTGTGTGTTCTCTAACGCCGCATGATAGCATTGACATCTCACATCCTGCGGATTTATTCTTTCATCTTCCGGAATTGCTCTTACTGCTTTTCCGTTTTCCCATTTCATTCCGAGCCAGAAGCAGGTGAATACCTCTCTTCCGTTAATCTCAGGAACATCACGCCACCAGTTTGCCTGTATAGCCCATCTCGGATGTTCGAAAAGATGATGCAGCGGCCATGAAGTTCCTCCGCCGCCTTCAAATGCTATGAAATCAGGATCTTTGACTTCATAATCCGGATCTCCTGAAAAAGCTTTTACATCGTATCCCGAAAGGAATTTTATAAGTTCCATTCCCGCTCCGACATCTTCAATCGCGGCATTTACGTAATGTTTTACGTGATAACCCGGACACCAGCATTTATAAAACAGATTGTGTTCCGGATTAAAATTCTTATTGAAAAACTCATACATTTCATCGTTAATGTCAGGAATAAGGGTTCTTGACATTGCGTAGCCTATGCCGTCGCTGAAAACACAGAATCCCTGTTTCACGTCGTTGATGGCTTCTGAGTTCATTACAGAAAGATAATTTTCAGGTCTTAAAGCGTCCTTCTCGTCAAGGGGACAGTCCTTTTCAGCTGCCGCCAGGCTTTCATGAGAAGGCATTTTCATCGGTCTGATAAAATATTTTAAATACTCAGAATTTTCTTCTTCTTTTTCAAGTTCAAAAGTAAGCGTTTGGATCTCTTTATCCCAGTCTTTTACATCTTCAAAAAAGATCCCGCTTGTTTTTACTTCAAATATCGGTCTGTTGCTCATACTGCTACTCCTGTTTTTAAACCACAATCACCGAAAAATCAAATTAAAACTGTCCGTTAGGACATTTGCATTCCATCTGATCGATTCTCATCGTGCAGTCCCAATGTTCGGCAAGTTTTCCGTCACGGAGACGATAAAGATCAAACACCTTTGCAACAACTCCGCTTTCAAAAGTACATTTAAAGAAAACACATACGAGATCGTCTTCAGCGATCATTTTGCTGATCTCAACATGCGGCTTCATTGATACAAAACCTCTGAAAAACTCAAGAAATCCTTCTTTTCCGTCTGCAACTTCCGGCGAATGCTGTTTATAGTCATCCCACATATAGTCATCTATGATCGAAAGATCCCAGTTATTGAACGCCTTCTCATAAAACTCGGCAATTATCTCTTTATTACTTTTCATCGAAATATCCTCTCTTTATATCTTCACACACTGCTTTAACAAGGGACGGTACCTGCGAAAACTCAAGACACGCATGATACATCTGCGCACGGACAGTCTCCATAGAAATCACCTTATCTTCGGGAATTGCCCTTACTACTTTTCCATTCTGAAGTTTAAGTCCGTGCCAAAACGCAACATATGAAATACGTCCTTTGCCGTTAGGATGGCGTCTGTGCGCCATTGCTTCCAGTGCGTAACGCTCATTGTTATTAAATAAATTGTGGAGCGGCCATGATATTCCGCTCAATGTATGAAATGAAATAGTATCTTTATCTTTAAGCTGATACGGTTCTCCGGCAAATTCATCTGCTCCTCCGAAACACATGAATTTAATAAGCTCCATTCCGAGACCCACATCTTCCGCGCATCCTTCAATATAATGTCTTATATGAAATCCCGGACACCAGCTCTTATAAAAAATATCATTTTCAGGCTGATAAACTTTATTGTATTCAATAAACATTTCATCAGTTATATCCGGCATTTCAATTCTTGAAACAGAAAAGCCTATACCGTTGTCGAGTATACAGCCTCCCGTAGGAATTTCATTTCCTCGCGGAGAATCGATACATTTTAGATACTCATCCGGCATAAATCTGAATTCTTCCGGCATAAAATTCCCCTGCTCCGCCGCAATAATGCTCTCTTTGGCAGGCATTTTTAAGCCCCTGTAATAATATTTTGCAAATTTCGATTTGTTTTCTTCTTCTGTCAGTTCCGTTGTAAGATTTTCAATCTCGGCTTTCCAGTCAGAAACAGTGTTCATTGAAATTCCGCTGTCTTTAATTCTGAAATCAGATACAGCATCTGCGTTTGACGCAACCATGTCCTTCATATCGTTATTCCTTTCCATACCTGCGGATTGCTTCATGCTGCACACTAACGCAATCCTACACAATATTCGCATATCGCGGGATAAATATCCCACGATATGCTCATATCATGATGTTGATATCAAAAACTGTTTTGACCTCATCATTATTTGTCAAAATCGAATCCCTGGAAAATGTTCTTGCCTGTATATTTCTTTACTTTTTCCTCTCCGCCAAGAACACGCGCTGCGCCTGAAGCCATTGCTTCCATTTCGAATTCTCCCGGATAAGCGGAAACAGGAGCGATCCATCCGCAGTCGTCATTGATTCTTGCTACGAGATCTTTATTGTGAACCATACCGCCGCCAAGAAGAATTCCGTCGATTTTTCCTTTGAGAACGGCTGCCATTGAACCGATTGCTTTTTCGATCTGATAAATCATCGCATCCCAGATTATTTCAGCATATTTATCGCCTTTTGCAGCTCTTTCATTGAGTTCGATCGCATCAGAAATTCCGATGTGATTTACAAAGCCGCCTGTTTTCGTACAGAGGGCTTTAAGATCAGAAATATCATGATCTTTAAGATATTTGATAACATCTGAAACAGCGATGCTTCCGCAGCGTGTAGGAGCCATAGGGCCTTCGCCGCCTACGATATCGTATCCGTCGATCATTTTGCCCTCTTTATGGGCTGAAATTGAGATTCCGCCTCCGATATGGCAAACAACATAATTGCACTCTTCATATTTCTTACCGATTGATTTTGAATGACGGATAGCCGTCTCTTTTAAGTTAAGCGAATGAAGATGAACATTTCTGTAAATACCTTTAATACCCGTTACTCTCGCAACATCCTGAAGCTCATCTACATCAGGCGGGTTAACTACAAAGCTCTTTGCCCCATAGCTTTCAGCGAATTCTTTTGCAAGACTCGGTCCCATGCTTGCAGGATGAACAACGCCGTTGGCACAGTTAATAGAATGATCGATTACAAGATCGTCGATCTCATAAACTCCGCCTTCCATTGCGATAAGTCCGCCTCCGCGTCCTACACAGGCATCGATACCTGTAAGATCGACATTATTCTCTTTTAAAAGATTCATAATTGTCTCTCTTCTGTATACAAGCTGCTCTTTTAAAGTCTTGTACTGAGCAAGAACGGCTGCATCATGAGCTACGTTTGCACCAAATACTTTTTCATCATTCTCAAAAAGAGCGATCTTAGTGGATGTGGAGCCGGGATTAATCGTAAAAACTTTATAACCTGCCATTTCATACCTCCATTTATTGTTTATATATTTTTATTTAAGGCATTATCATTAACTATTATACATATGAAATCATCGAAATCCGGTCCCGGAAATTCCGAGATATACATTGTTCCTGTATAACACGGAACATTCGGATATGTATACGGAAATCCCTTTTTCGTATCAACGGCAAAAGTTGCCTGATAAAATTTTTCAAGAAGTTCCGCTTTAAACAGGTTCATGTAGTGTCCGCAGATAAATGTGTCTATAGCCATATTCTGTACTTTTCGTACCGTTTCGCGATAAACATCTATATACTGAACTCCGTCCATTATAAGGCACATCTGGGGAGATACTGCATCCCCGACGAGAATCGTCTTTCTTTCCGGGATATAAAGGCCAATGGAACCCTTTGTATGACCCGGAAGCGACACTGCTTCTGCTTTTATACCGCCAAGATCAAAGCTCATACCTTCTTTAAGATCATGCAGCTCACATGGTTCATCAAAACTCTTATGGCAATTAGGAAGACTGACTTTATTTGTCTCTTCAAAAATTCCGATATTTCTTTTGTTGATTTCCCAAAGCGGCATATCGTCAAAACTCATATATGCTTCTTTAAACTGATAACATCCTCCGAGATGATCATAGTGACCGTGACTGATCACTACCATCAGCGGAAGATCGGTAATAGTTCTGACAAAAGACAGATAATCGCCTGAACCCATAAGCGTATCAAAAACGATCGCTTTTTCATTTCCGACCACAACTGTTGAAGTGCTGTTAAATTCGTCTTTTACCTGCCAGATGCCCTCAAGCAGCTCTTCTTTTTCATACCCCATAATTTCATACTCCATAATTAACAGTTAATAGTACAACTGCTGCATAAGCGCAAACTTTTGCAGAATATGCAGCAGATGAATTCATTTGATATTTAAGATTTTTAAAAGGTGAAAATTATTTGTTTTCATCCTCATCAAGCTCGAAGTAAAGTGTTGTATATCCGTCCATATCCTGGAATACAGGTTTTACACGAACAGGAAGTTTTCCTTCGATCTCTCTTGCTTTTTTCTTATTAACGCCAAGGCAGATAGAGTTGATTGCAGGTCCTTCATCAAGCTCAACCTCGCCGCATACATAGCGAAGTCCTCTGCTCTCAAGCTCTGCACGAGCATTCATAGGGCCTGTGAATACGAAGCTCTTAAGAATTCCTTTTCCGCTGAGCTCTACCCATTCTGTTTCATGATATCCGCAAGCGTTGCAAGCGATATGAGGCGGGAAATCAATTGCTCCGCACTCTTTACATTTTCTTCCGTATATTTTGCCTTCTGCGAGGCCGTCATAGAATTTCTTTACGATAAGTTCCATTTTTCTCATAAGTCAAGTTCCTCCTTATTACAATTTATCAGTCTACTGTTCTAAGGATTGTACAACGAACGTTCTGAGCGCCGCCGAATCCTCTGAGCATTGTGTATTTAGGAAGTTTCTTAACTGCATGATCTCCGGCCTGTCCGCGCATCTGGATAACAGCTTCGAATACATCAGCAAGACCTGAAGCACCCATAGCGTGTCCGTAGCATGAACGTCCTCCGTTTGTACATACAGGTCTGTCGCCGTCGTATGCAAGACGTCCTTCAAGAGCGTATTTCCATCCCTCTCCGCGTGGAATGTATCCTACTTCCTCAGCTGCAAGGAACTGTGAAGGAAGGATAAAGTCGTTAACCATAAGAAGATCCATGTCTTTTCCTGTAAGACCTGTAAGCTCATATACTTCAGCTGCAGCTTTAGCTGTAGATTTCATCTCTTCGTGAGGTACGATAGCATCAAGTACGCCTGCACCTGTTCCGAGTACTTCGATAGGAGTCTGTTTCATATCTTTAGCCATCTCTGTAGGCATAACAATACAAGCAGCAGCTCCGTCTGCTGAAGGAGCGTTTGATGAAACACGAAGGTACTGAGTCATCTTAGGATTGTATGGGCTCTTCATGTACTCCCATACATCGTCAAATCCTGCCTCTTTAGCAAGATCGTCAAATGTAGATCCTGTGTAAAGTGCACGTGGGTTGATAGCAGCCGCACGACGTGCATGATAAGCTAATTTACAGAGAACATCGTCCATCTCATCAGCTGAGATTCCGTATGTTTTTGCATAGTAGTTTACCCAGTCGTCATGGTTCATACCCGGAGCTCCGCCAAGCCATCTTCCGTATGCACGGTCAAAGATAGTATCAAGATCAGGGAAGATTGCTTCAAGAGTGATAGGAACTCTGATGTGTGATGGTTTATTTTCTACAGGCTGTCCGCATGCCATCTCGCATCCGCCTGTAAGAACACAGTCATATGCGCCTGATGCAACTGCGAAAACAGCTTCTTCAAGAGCAACATATCCTGTACAGCATCCTTCTGAATGAGCGATAGAACCTTTTCCTCTCATACCAAACCAGTCGGCAACCTGAAGGTTCATTGTCTGTGACTGCTGGAAGATATGAGCTGCATGTCCATGGAAGAAGTACTGAACATCTCTTGGCTCAAGTCCTGCATCTTCCATAGCGTCAAGAGCAGCGTATCCGAACATCTCACCATGTGTAATTCCATGGTATTCATGATTAGGATCTGTTACTGTGTCCATGAATGGAGTAGCGCCAACACCAACGATAGAAACGCTTCTCATGTTTTTACCAAGTTTAACGTGCATTATTTTACCCGCGCATCAAATTTGATACGTTTTCCTTTCTTCAAATATTACAATCAGATCAGTCATTAGCTCCTGCTCTGATAACACTCATAGCTACATTGCCCACGATCTCATCTACAGGAGCGCTTCTTGAACAGTCGCATACGACTTTTCTGAATCCCTGAAGAATAGGTCCGTAAGCATTTGCACCGGCAAAGAACTGTACAAGTTTTACGCCGATATTTCCCGCGTTAAGGTCAGGCCAGATAATGATGTTTGCCTGTCCCGCAACTTCGCTTTCATGTTTAACTTTTTTCTTTCC
>CASDUB010000251.1 GCA_949283905.1 uncultured Lachnospiraceae bacterium
CGGACAGCGTTAAATGCCCTTGAGCTCGGAGTGCTGACAACTCCGTTATCCGCCGACGGCAGGATTCACATCGATTTAGATACGGCTTCCGAATGTATTCAGAAGAGAGTGGTTCATTATGACAAAGACGGCGACCAGCATTATGACGTTATTTCGGCGTTTATAAAGAGCATGAGAGGATCTGATCCGGATGCGGCAGTTTATTATCTGGCGAAAATGTTATCGGCAGGAGAGGACATTAAATTTATCGCCAGAAGGATAATGATATGCGCCAGCGAAGACGTAGGAAACGCCGATCCGCAGGCGATACAGGTCGCAGTGAGCGCGGCTCTTGCAGTGGAGCGTGTGGGAATGCCGGAATCGCAGCTTATTCTGGCGCAGGCTGCTATCTATATCGCGTGCGCACCGAAGAGCAACGCGTGTACGACAGCTGTTTACGATGCGATGAAAAATGTAAGCAGCGTCAGGACGACAGTTCCGCCTCATCTGCGTGATGCGCATTATCCGGGAGCGCAGAAACTCGGAAGGGGAACAGATTATAAATACGCTCACGATTTTCATGAGCATTATGTAAAGCAGCAGTATCTGCCGTCGGAGATTGAAAATGAAGTATTTTATAAGCCGACGGAAAACGGATATGAAGAAGTTATAAGCAGACATTTGAAACATTTAAAAGAACTGGATTAGTAAAACGGGGGACACAAAGGTGAAGAAAATAGGATTCGACAATGAAAAATATCTGCAGATGCAGTCGGAAAAGATAAAAGAAAGAATACAGAAATTCGGCGGAAAACTTTATCTTGAATTCGGCGGAAAGTTATTTGATGATTTTCACGCATCGAGAGTATTGCCGGGATTTCAGCCTGACAGTAAGCTCAGGATGCTTCTTCAGATAAAAGAAAAAGTTGAAATAGTAATGGTCATTGCTTCTGAAGCAATAGAACAGAATAAAGTCAGAGGCGACCTCGGCATCACATACGATTCGGATGTGTTAAGACTTATAGACGAGTTCAGAGGTATAGGGCTTTATGTCGGAAGCGTTGTAATGACAAAATTCAACGGTCAGCCGGCAGCTATCGCATTTCAGGAAAAACTTGAAAAGCTCGGCGTAAAAGTGTACAGGCATTATCCGATCGAAGGATATCCTTCAAATCTCGCGAATATCGTAAGCGAAAACGGATACGGAAAAAATGACTATATAGAAACAAAGAGAGAGCTTGTTGTCATTACCGCACCGGGACCTGGTTCAGGAAAGATGGCGACTTGTCTTTCGCAGCTCTACCACGAGCAGAAGAGAGGAAATAAGGCGGGATACGCGAAGTTCGAGACATTCCCGATCTGGAATCTTCCGCTTAAGCACCCGGTAAATATCGCGTACGAAGCAGCTACGGCGGATCTTAACGATGTAAACATGATCGATCCGTTCCATCTTGAGGCTTACGGCGAGACTACTGTAAATTACAACAGAGATATAGAGATATTCCCTGTTCTTTCAGCAATGATGGAACGTATCATGGGAGAGTGTCCTTATAAATCGCCTACTGATATGGGTGTTAACATGGCGGGAAACTGCATCATTGATGATGAAGTGACACGCGAAGCTTCAAAACAGGAGATTATCCGCAGATATTACACGGCACTCTGCGATCACAGAAAAGGCGATGTCGATGAAAATCTTGTCTACAAGCTTGAGCTTTTAATGAATAAGGTCGGCGCCAAGAAAATGGACAGAGCCGTTGTATCGCCTGCCCTCGTTAAAGCCGATGTGACAGGAGAGCCGGCAGCTGCCATAGAGCTTGAAGACGGAAGGATAATTACGGGAAGAACATCGGATATGCTCGGAGCATGCTCGGCAATGCTGCTGAACGCGTTAAAAGCCCTCGGAGATATTCCCGATGAAACTCTTCTTATTAAGAGAGAAGTTCTGGAGCCTATTCAGAAACTCAAAACGGGAACATTCGGAAGCAAAAACCCGAGACTTCATACAGACGAAGTGCTTCTTGCGCTTTCTATCTGCGCTGCTACTGATCCTCTCGCGGACAAAGCGCTTCAGCAGATTCCTAAACTCCGCGACTGTCAGGCGCACTGTACCGTTATTCTGTCTTCGGTGGACGTAGATACGATAAGAAAGCTGGGCATTCAGCTTACCTGTGAACCTGTATATGAGCAGTCGAGACTCTATCATGTTTAATAAGGAGAGAATAAAAAGTGACAAGAAGAGAATTAGAAGTTACGGATATGGCGAAGATCGTTGAGATCCTTGATAAAAGCAAGGTGCTTCATCTCGGACTGGTAGACGACGGCATGCCGTATATCGTACCTATGAACTATGGATATACAATGGAAGACGGCAAACTTACTATTTATCTTCATGGAGCGCCGGAAGGATACAAACTTGACGTTATCCGCAAGAATCCGACATGCTGTTTTGAACTTGAATGCGATGTTGAACCGTTTGAAGGAAAAGTTGCCTGCCAGTACGGCACATCTTATTATTCAATTATCGGACGAGGCAAAGCAGAGATAGTTGAAGATCCTGCCGAAAAGATCAAAGGAATGACAGTTCTGATGAAAACGCAGACAGGAAAAGACTTCGAATTTAACGAAAGACTTGTAACTATTGTAAGCGTAATACGCGTAGATGTTTCCGAGTTTACGGCAAAACACAGACCTGCTCCGGGACCTGCGCCGGTAAAAGTAAAAAAAGAGTCATAGGAGAATGAGATGAAGAGGATAAATACAGAGCTTTTGGTGATCGGCGGCGGAGCGTCAGGCATTGCGGCGGCTGTAGCTGCTATAGAAAAAGGAATGAAAACAGTAGTCGTTGAACCTAAAAAACTGCCGGGCGGAAACGGTGTTTTTCCGAGAGGTATCTTTGCCGTGGATTCTGTTATTCAGCGCCACAGGCTCGTATTTGCCGATACAGACGAATTGTTCAGAAAGACAATGATGGATTCGCATTGGAAACTGGACGGAAGGATCTTAAGGGTTCTCCTTGACAAGAGCGGAGATACCATAAGCTGGCTTATGAAGCTTGGAGTTCCGATATGCGACGTTGTACATCATATGCCGAATCAGACTCCGGAAGTATTTCATATTACAAGAGAAAAGGAATGCACCGGAATGGTAACAATGAAAGTCCTCTGCAAATATGTTTACGACAACGGCGGAGAGATACTGACGAATACAAGAGCTAAAAAGCTTTTGACGGATGAGAATAAAGCTGTTGCGGGAGCGGTATGTGTTTCCGAAAAAGACGGAGAGCAGATTGAGATCTTCGCAAAGAAGACTATCATTGCTACAGGCGGCTTTTCCGCGAATCCGGAAATGCTGGAAAAATTTATTCCGGATTTTAAAGCCGATGAACTCGGAACGCTCAAGGGAATGCCGATGCTCGGCGAAGGAATTCAGATGGCTGTCGAAGCCGGAGCAGATCTTGAAGGTCACTATACAATGGAAATATCCGCTCCTAAGCTCAAATCGAACAGTCCGGTATCGCAGATACTCCTCGGAAAACCTTATAACGTATGGTTTAATGTTTTCGGCAAACGCTTCGCTGACGAAGGAATAGTTTATAACTTCCCTGTTTCAGCAAATGCATTTATGCGTCAGCCCGGTTCGAAGGGAGTAGTCGTATTTACGCAGAAAATGCTCGAAAAGACGCTTGAAGACGGAATGGACATTATCGAGTTTATCCATACGAAAGAAGGCGCTATGGACAGGATCGATGAGGATATGCAAAAACTGATCGATGAAGGAACGGTTTTAAAAACAGACGACGTATATTCTATCGCTGATTTTATCGGATGCGATCCTGAAACTTTCAAAAGAGAAGTTGATACATATAATGCGTCTTGCCTGCACGGAAGAGATGAGATATTCGCGAAGGAAAGAAGAAATCTTATTCCTCTGGACGAAGGACCGTTTTACGCAGTAAAAGCCGGAACGTCCCTGATAAATACTCATGGCGGAATCAGGATAGACGAAGAGTTCCATGCTCTTGACAGCAAACATAACAAAATTCAAAATCTGTTTATCGCAGGCGTAGATATCGGCGGTGTTGACGCAGACATCTATAACTTAAGACTCAGCGGTCATGGTTTCGGGTTCGCTCTCAATTCGGGGAGGCTTGCAGGTGAACAGGCAGTAAAGGATGCGAAAATTTGATGAACTGGATTGATATAGATATATTTGAACGCATAGCGCGCTCGAAATTCAGAAGCAGTTTTCGTTTAAATGAAAAAGACAAAGAATATGTCCGTCAAAAAGGTATGGATACCATAAGAAGTCATGCGGAAGACTTTATAAGCAAAAGACTTGCGCCGGCGTTTATCTATAATGACGGCAAACAGACGCCAATGAAAGGACATCCCGTATTTAAAGCGCAGCATGCCTGTGCATGCTGCTGCAGGGGCTGCCTTGAAAAATGGCATGGCATAAAAAGCGGAAAAGCGCTTATGGAAGAACAGCAGAAATATGTGGTCGATATCCTTATGGAATGGATACGGCGGCAGATGTGAGCGAACATCTCAGCTGTGATCCTCAGAGTTGAAAAAAATTAAAAAAATGCTTGCATTTTAGAAAACACCGTAATATAATACCATTGTTCGCTAAATAAAGGGCTATCGCCAAACGGTAAGGCAACGGACTCTGACTCCGTCATTTCAAGGTTCGAATCCTTGTAGCCC
>CASDUB010000252.1 GCA_949283905.1 uncultured Lachnospiraceae bacterium
CAAAATAGAAAAGAAGGCGAAAGAAGGAAATCCAAACGCCATAGAATTTCCGAGGGCGCATGTGGCCGATGCCGAGTATGATTTCAGTTTCAGCGGTTTGAAGTCGGCGGTTTTGAATTATATAAATAAAGCAAATATGACCGGAGAGCAGGTAAACGAAGCGGATGTGGCGGCATCATTTCAGCAGGCTGTAATAGATGTTCTTGTAGACAACGCTGTCCGTGCGTCAAAAGATCATAAGATCAATAAGCTGGCGCTGGCCGGAGGCGTTGCTTCAAACGGAACACTACGAGCGGTGTTTGAAGAGGCATGCCGCAAAAATAATATTGAATTGTATTGTCCTGCTCCGATACTATGCACCGACAATGCGGCGATGATAGGAGCAGCGGCATATTATGAATTTAAGAAGGGAAATCTCGCGGGATGGGATCTCAATGCCGTTCCAAACCTGAAACTGGGCGAAAAGTAATTTGTTGGGAGAAAAAACATGAGCGAAAAGAAATTTTGCAGCGCTGTCGTAGTTGCGGCAGGAAAAGGAACGAGATTCGGTTCCGATATTCCAAAACAGTTTTTGGAAATTAATGAAAAACCGGTTTTGTATTACAGCCTTAAAGCGCTGTGCGATTCTGATATTATAGATGAGATAATCATTGTTACCTCGGAAGAGTGGATAGATTTTGTAACAGAAGAGATCGTGCGTAAATATGAAATGGAAAAAGTTCAGGCGATCGTTCTTGGCGGTGAAGAAAGATACGATTCCGTATTCGCAGGATTGATGTCGGTTGATATTTCATCTGACTACGTGTATATCCATGACGGTGCAAGACCGATGCTTACGGAAGACATAATAAGACGCGGATTCGAAACGGTATCAAAATACGGTACTGCCGTTGCGGCGATCCCTTCATCCGATACGGTAAAGATCACTGATGAAGATATGGTTGTGACGTCTACTCCTGACAGAAAAAATGTATGGAGGATTCAGACGCCGCAGATATTTGAATATGACATGATAATAAAAGCGTATTTTTCTCTTACTGATGAAGATAAAAAAGGCCTTACGGACGATGCGATGATCATCGAAAGAAAAACAGACAATCCGGTTCATCTTTTTATCGGATCGGAAGACAATATCAAGATTACCTCGCCGGGAGATCTTGATATAGTAAAAAATTCATTATGTAAATAATAAGACGGCTGATGTGATAAGCATTCTCTTTACCGGACAATCGATAAGGAGGCATTTATCACATCAGCCGTTTCTTTTTCAAATAGATTTATTTCATAAACATATGAATCATTTTGTCATACACTGCTGAGAATGGCTGATACCTCATAGGGAGGTCAAGCCATGTTTTTTTATCTACGATGCTCTTTATGTGCGAGAATGTCATAAAGCCGGCTTTTCCGTGGTATGAACCCATTCCGCTGGCGCCAACGCCTCCGAAAGGAAGGTTTGATGTTGCGAGGTGGATCAGAGTGTCATTTATGCATCCGCCGCCGTACTGAACACGTTCCGTAACAGCTTTGACGATTTCTTTTTTGGAGCTGAACAGATAAAGGGCAAGCGGAGAATCCATCGAATTGATCTTGTTGATGACGTCTTCGAGATTTTCGAATTCTACGATAGGAAGTATCGGTCCGAAGATCTCTTCTTTCATTACGGCGTCTTCAAAAGTAACGTTGTCCATAACGGTTGGTTCAATCTGAAGAGTTTCAGGATTGCATCTTCCGCCGTGAATTACTTTTTTAGGATCAATAAGTCCGCGTAATCTCTCAAAGTGTTTTTCGTTTACTATTTTGCCGTAATAATCAGCAGACATCGGATCTGCGCTGTATTGTTTTAAGATCTGCTCTTTGAGCTCTTTTATGAACATCTTTTTGATGTGTTTTTCGCAGAAAACGTAATCCGGAGCAACGCATGTCTGGCCGAGATTTATGAATTTTCCGAAAACGATACGTTTTGCGGCAAGAGGTATATCAGCGTCTCTCGTGATGATGACAGGGCTCTTTCCGCCGAGTTCGAGCGTTACAGGCGTGAGATTTTCAGAAGCTTTACGCATAACCTCTTTTCCGACAGCTTTGCTTCCGGTGAAAAAGATATAATCAAATTTCTGATTTAAAAGAGCTGTGTTCTCGGCGCGGCCGCCTGTGATCACGCAGATATATTTTTCCGGGAACAGTTCCTTCATCATGCTTCTTATTGCCTTGCTGGTATTCGGTGAATAAGCGCTCGGTTTAACAACAGCTGTATTTCCTGCGGCTATTGAGTCAATAAGCGGTCCCATTGTAAGAAGGAACGGATAATTCCACGGACTCATTATCAGCGTTACGCCGTACGGACACGGTTTTTTATAACTTCTTGAAACGTATTGGTGGATAGGAGTCGGAACTCTTTTTTCAGCAGCATAAAATCTGATGTGTTTTAATATGTGTGAAAGCTCGGAAAGGATAAGTCCGATTTCTACCATGTAAGATTCAAAATGGCTTTTGCCGAGATCTGCTTTAAGAGCAGCGGCTATTGCGCTTTCGTTTTCTTTGATATATTTTTTCATTTTATAAAGGGCTTTCATCCTGTTCTTTACAGGGATAGTAGCTCCTGTATGAAAAAATGCGCGCTGCTTATCTACTATTTTTTTGATTTCTGATTCGTTCATTTTTACCTCTTTCTGACGCACTTGCTGCGTCAATAATGGTATGTTTGGAAGTTTACTTCCAAACTTTTCTCCTGTTATTTTGTTGATATAGGATATGAGATCATTCCATTATAAGATAATAAAATTTTTCGAGCCTCTTAGCGTCCATAAGTACAGGTACAGGATAAAGAGGATTTGCTTCTTTGTCTGCAATCTGAGCGAGTCTCGGAATATCTTCCTCTTTGATTCCTTTGATCTTGTTGCCGATAGAAAATTTCTGCTGCATTTCTTTTATGGCTGCGATGAATTTTGCCGAAGCAACAGACGGTTCCGTCCATGGAGTGGCAAGACCGGCGGCCATTGCGAGATCGTGAAGTTTTTTATCAACTGCTGAACCGTATTCTTCTAAAACATAAGGAAGAATAACCGCATTGGCGTATCCGTGTGCAATATTGTATTCGCCGCCGAGGGAATGGGCTACCGCATGGACATATCCTACATATGATTCAGAAAAAGCGCATCCGGCGTAGAAAGAAGCTTTGAGCATGTTGGCTCTTGCTTTGACGTTGTCGCCGTGGAAGTAGGCTGTTTCAAGATTCTCAAATATAAGTTTGACAGCCATTATCGCGTCTTTTCTGGTTGCGTGAGTAGTTGAATTTCCGATATAAGCTTCAACGGCGTGAGTAAGGGCATCCATTCCTGTCGTTGCGGTAACAAAGGGCGGAAGGGAAAGTGTTACTCTTGGGTCAAGTACCGCGTATTTCGGTATAAGCGGAAAATCCATGATCGCATATTTGTAACGTGTTTTTGTATCAACTACAACAGCAGCAAGAGTAGCTTCACTTCCTGTTCCTGCCGTTGAAGGCACTGCTATAAGAAGGGGAATCCTTCTTCCTACTTTTAATATGCCTTTCATATCTCCGAGTGATTTGTCGGGATTTGCAAGTCTTGCGCCTACTGCTTTGGCGCAGTCCATACTTGAACCGCCGCCGAATCCGATCAGTGCCTGGCAGTTGTGGCGAGTGTATAATCTGAGTGCTTCGGAAACATTGTCTGTCGTCGGATTTGGAACGGTCTTGTCATAAATAGCATAGTTAATGTTTTTCTTTTTTAATGCATGTTCAAGACGTTTTGTAAGTCCGAAATTCATTATTGTCTTATCTGTGACTATCAATACGCTGTCGCAATGATTCTTAATAAGCACATCGGGAATCTGTTTTACGTCGTTAAGTATTTTTGGATTCCTGTAAGGAAGGATCGGCAGAGCAAGTTTAAAACATGATTGAAATGCCCTGCAGTAAATCTTTTTTGCGATAAACATAAAAAGCGTCTCCTTATTAATGTAAAATAATATGTTTTTGATCAAGTCAATTAAAATCTGTCATAAATATTCCGTTCCTAATTATATATAAGAAAAGAATTAAATACAAGAAAATATCTAAATCTTTTGAGATAAATTTTGACAAAAAGATGAGCGGCATTTGAAAGAAAAAAGCAACAAAAAAAGTTTAAAAAAGTTGTTGACAGTGAATAATTAAAGTGGTATCTTAATGGAGCTGTCGCAAAAAGGGCAGCAAAGATCATTGACAATTAAACAGTGAAACACATCCTCGAACATTCGAAAAGTTTTATGAGCGATCGAAAGATCCTTAACACAGTAAA
>CASDUB010000253.1 GCA_949283905.1 uncultured Lachnospiraceae bacterium
AAGTCTTTTGCCTGATCTTTTATTTCCCGTAAGCAGATAAAGAATCGTACCGCCGGGCTGAAACGCCAGGATAAGCACCACCCAAAGAATTCTGTATGTGGCTTCGCCCTGTTTCGACATCAGATAGATAACGAACAGGAGGCTGTATACAAAAAGTATTATTTTTATCAGATTTGAAATCGGCTCCAGCAGCGTGAACAACAGAATAAAAAAAGCGACCTGCAGAGCCACCGCCATGATAAATAATGTTATACGTTTATTCAGTATCTTTAATTTGTTTTTCATTTTTCTGCAATTCCCCAAAGATGTCTGATTTATTTATTCCTTGACTCATTATACATTCTTAATTTTCCTCATTCAAGAGAAACGGACGCCGGTTCAAAAAAGGGAACCCGACAGGATCCCCTTTTTGCATTTTTAAATCTGATATGAATTTTTATAATCTCAGTTTATCTGAAGCTTCTTTTGCCAGCGGCGAACGTGTACATTCATTTTCGGAGAACGATGTTATCTCGCACAATCTGCTTCCCTTCATATGTTCAATGGCAAAAGTCAGACCGTTGTTTCCTTTATCAAGTCTCGGATTGTCGATCTGATTTATATCGCCGAGTATTACGATCTTTGATCTTTCACCTGCCCTTGTTATTATCGATAATATCTGGGTCGGCGTAGTATTCTGAACTTCATCAATAATGATAAAAGTATCCGTAATACTTCTTCCGCGCAGATATCCTATCGCCTCTGCTTTTATGTAGCCTCTGTCGAACAGCTCTTCAATCTTATCCTTTATCATCTCAGGAGTATCGTCTTTGTCTTTAAATATAACTTCAAGATTATCCATTACTCCTCGTAAAAGCGGAAATATCTTATCAGCTTCGCTTCCTGGCAAAAATCCGATTTCTTCTTCCATCATGATATTCGGACGGCAGATCAAAACTCTTTTATATCTGTGTTCTTCCATTACCTGCTGAAGTCCGCACGCAAGAGCAAATAAAGTTTTTCCGGTCCCGGCAGGTCCGTTGCATATGGTCAGCGGGATATCATTGTAGTCCGTCATCAGAGATTCCTGTAAAAATCTCTGACCTTCATTTCTAGGGATCAGATCGCACGGCTGATCTTTCAGATGTTCCAGTTCTAAAATTCTTCCCCTCTTGTATTTTCCGAGGGCCGAACTTCCGGTAAACGATACAATCCTTACAAACTGATTGTCAGTGAATTCCTCATCTGTTTTCATCTCGCCTTCTTTAAAGAAGCGGGATATTTCTTCATCAGACACATTTATTATTTCTCTTCCGGTATAGATCTGAGATATATCCGCCAGTCTGTCATTTTTATATTCCTGTGTCGGAATTCCAAGCCTTATGGCTTTGATCATCATTCCCACGTCATTTGTAACGAGAATGGTTGTTTCCGGCAGATCATTGTCGGTTCTTGACGCATCAGATATCAGCGACAATGTATAATTCAATATCCTGTTATCGTTATTATCAAGATTAAAATCAGTTTTTTTATTGTCGGTCGGATTATAAGTCAAAAACAGAGTTCCGCCATTCGGCAGTTCGATCCTGTTTACGTCATCGGAGTACATTATCAGTTCTTTAATATTTTTCAGACAATGCCTTACGTTGTATCCTCGCTCTCCCGAATCTTTTTTATGGTTGTCCAGTTCCTCGATAACAGTGCCGCAGATAAAAATATTATTGTCTTCAAATTTCATAATGGCATCCGGGCAGTGTATCAAAACATTTGTGTCTAAAACGAAATTTTTCTTCATATATAATATACTCCTGTTTAACTGCAGAAAACGCTGCTTATTTTTTCAAGTTCTTCACGTATGCTGATATGCTGCGGACAGACTTCTTCGCATTTTCCACACTTAATACATTCATTTGCGCGTTTCTTTCCATGGCCTGAAACCAGCCAGTCCTCCTGATGTGACGCCATATCCTTCGAACCGTAAAGGGTCAGATAATTCATCGCCGTAAACGATCCTGAAATGCCGATATCCATCGGGCATACTTTTGCACAGTAGTTGCATGTCGTACATGGAATAAGTGGAATCTCATTTAATGTCTTTCTGGCTTTGTCTAATGTTTCTTTCTCACTCTCTGTAAGTCCGTTGAAATCCTTCATATAAGAAAGGTTGTCACGCATCTGTTCGACATTGCTCATTCCTGAAAGTACCGTTATGACTCCTTCAAGATCCGCTGCAAAGCGTATCGCCCACGAAGCTGCAGATGAATCCGGCTCTGCCTCTTTTAAAATCTTAGCTACAGGTTCCGGAGGAGTTGCAAGCATTCCCCCTTTAACAGGCTCCATGATAACAACCGGTTTTCCGTATTTTCTTGCCACTTCATAACATCCGCGTGACTGAACAGCCGGATTGTCCCAGTCGGCGTAATTTATCTGAAGCTGCACGAATTCCATTTCCGGGTGAGCTTTTAATATCTCTTCCAGTTCCTCCGGCGTAGAATGAAACGAAAATCCGACATGTTTTACCAATCCGGCTTTCTTCTGTTCCTGAACCCAGTTCCACATATCGTAATCATCAAAATATTTTGTTCTGTGTTCGCCGAGATTATGCAGCAGATAGAAGTCAAAATATCCCGCACCGGTACGCTCAAGAGAAACCTTAAGCTGCGCAGTGGCTTCTTCTTTCGTTTTGCAGTTGATCCACGCGGCATTTTTAGTCGCAAGCTGATAAGCATCTCGCGGGTAACGCTCTACCAGTGCCTGGCGTATAGCCTCCTCGCTTCCCTCGTATGCCCACGCCGTATCAAAATATGTAAATCCGGCATCCAAAAACATATCTGTCATCTGTTTTGTCTGCTCTATGTCAATTGCGCCGTCTTTCTGCGGAAGCCGCATAAGTCCGAAACCTAATTTTTTAATGTCCTCTCCCAAATAACTCACTTGCGCTTTCCTCCTGTTCTCTGCTTCGCACTCTCAAAATCTCTTGACTCATATTTTTTTCTGTTTACTCCAATTTATAT
>CASDUB010000254.1 GCA_949283905.1 uncultured Lachnospiraceae bacterium
CAGGCGTTGTAAGAAGAAATGACAAGGGCAAATATGTCATCAGCGTATCCCTTGAAAATCCGATACCCGCTGAAGTCTGTTCGATACTTTTAAGAAAAGTATTTGAGATGGAAACGGAGATAGAAGAGAGAAGATCAAACAGAAATCTTACGTTATACAGCTGTGAAATAGAAGAAAAGGATTCTGTTGACGTAGCAAACGCCTTAAAGATTAGGGTCAGAGAAAACAAGATATTTCCGGATGTTGAAGGACTGACGGAAAACAATTGCTGCAGAAGGGCGTTTTTACGCGGAGCGTTTATCACTTCGGGATCTATAAGCGACCCTGACAGACATTATCATCTGGAAATTCCGTGCAGGGATACTTATACCGCGCAGCAGATAATGATGATAATGAATAAACTCAATCTCGAACCCAAGATGGTAGAGAGACAGAATCATTATGTTGTTTATTTAAAAGACAGTGAGCAGATAGCGGATGCCCTCGGCTTTATGGGCGCGAGGAAAAGCCTTTTGGAACTTGAAAACGCGAGGATAAGGCGTGAAGTAAGGGGCAACATAAACAGACGCGTTAACTGTGAAACTGCCAATATTAATAAGACGGCACACGCCGCTGCCCGTCAAATTGACGATATCTTACTTATACAGGAAAAAATAGGGCTAAGTTCCCTGCCTATGGGGCTTGACGAGATGGCAAGAGTGAGGTTAAAATATCCAGAGGCAAGTCTTAGTGAGCTGGGAACACACCTTGAACCTCCTGTCGGAAAATCAGGCGTGAATCATCGGCTTCGCAAGTTAGGTGAGATAGCAGCTTCGCTAAAGTGCCGGGAGGGAGAGTTGTTATGATCAGGAAACCGGTAACGGTAAAAATTTCCAATGGACTTGAAGTGCGTCCGATTGCTATGCTTGTTCAGGTTGCAAGTCAGTTTGAAAGTGAAATTCATATCGAAAGCGGGTCAAGAAAAGTCAATGCCAAAAGTATTATGGGTATGATGACCCTTGGACTTGATACTGGGGATGAAGTTGTAATAACGGCAAATGGTATCGACGAAGAGCTGGCCATGGAAAAAGTAGAAGAATATTTATCAAACAATTAATAAGATTAATAAAATCAGAAAAAGAGGGCTGCTGTATAGGCAGCCTTTTCTGATATATGCATAAAAAGGAGATAAAATGATAAAAAAACTAAACGCCCTGTGTTCCTGGATATTGACGGCAATACTGCTGGCGCATCTTTTGACGATGTCGTATTCGATGTGGACAGGATGGTATGATTTTAATTTATGTAAGGCGCTGGCAAACGGAACGGCTGCAGTTACCGCGATTCATATTGCGGTGAGTCTGTTTATTCTGTTCTTCATGAATGACGGCGCAGATTTAAGGAGATACAGAAAGAACAATAAAAGGGTGATCATACAGCGCGCAAGCGGACTTGTTATCATCGCTATATTACATCTGCATGTTAAAGCATTCGGATTTATCGCAAGCGGAGAGGCGCTTACGGCTTCGGATAAGGCGTTTATTCTTGTAACGGAGCTGATATTTTTTGCGGCTATATTTATGCATCTGTGCGTATCTTTCAGCCGTTCGCTTATAACGTTCGGACTTCTCAGGAGAGATTTATCTGAAAAGAGGATTGATACGGTTGCAAAGATTATCTGTGTAATCTTAATGATAATTACGGCGGCAGCTCTGATTAAGTTTGTAGTTCCGTGGACAGGATTCGGCGGATGAGGATTTGGTTATGAAAGTATTGGTGATAGGAAACGGAATATCGGGATTGTCGGCAGCTATTGAGGCGGCGTCTCTCGGTATGAAGGTTATATTGGCGGCGCCGCTTCAATCGGAACGTACGCAGTCTGTTATGGCGGCAGGCGGCATTAACGCTAACACAGGCGGATTAAATGACGATTCGGCAGAACTTCATGCAGAGGATACTGTAAAAGGAGGTTGTTTCATAGAGCCTGAACAGGATGTTATGGAGTTTTGCGAAAAAGCGCCCGAAAATTTGAAATGGCTCGATAAAATGGGAGTTATGTTTAACAGAACCGATGATGACGGTATCTGCGTAAGGGCGTTTGGGGGACAGTGCAGAAAAAGAACTGCGTATGCAGGTTCGTCTACAGGAAAGCAGATCGTAACTGCGCTTGTACAAAAATGTCTTGAATATGAGATTAAGGGATTTATCGAAAAAAGATACGGCCTGTATTTTTATTCCGCGCTTATAACGGAAAACAGATGCTGCGGAGCGTTGTTTTTCGATCCTGAAAAAGGACAGCTTGAGCCTGTATATGCCGATGCGGTTATTTTCGCGACAGGCGGGCAGAATAAGATATTCGGCAAGACTACAGGATCGGAGCTGTGCGACGGATACGCGGCAGGAAGGTTATTTACACAGGGAGTTCTGCTCAGAAATCTCGAATTCATACAATATCATCCGACTACGATAGAGACGGATCATAAACGTATGCTGATTACAGAGGCGGCGAGAGGCGAGGGCGGACGTCTGTATTATTTAGAAGGCGGAAAGCCGGTTTATTTCATGGAAGAAAAATACGGCAGCAACGGAAATCTTATGCCGAGGGATATTGTTTCGCGCGAGATATATAATTGTCCGTCGCAGGTGTATCTGGACATAACATTCTTGGGAAAAGAAGTCATACATGAAAGGCTTGAAGAAGTTTATCAGCTTTGCATGGATTATATCGGTCTTGACGTTACTAAAGAGCCTGTACCGGTAGAGCCTTCGATCCACTTCTTTATGGGCGGTATCCGCGTAGACAGAAATCATATGACAAATATCGACTGCCTGTATGCGGTAGGCGAAGCGGCGTCAAAGTATCACGGGGCAAATCGTCTCGGAGGAAATTCCCTTATGGCGGCTGTTCATTCCGGAAGAAAAGCGGCGCAGGCGATAAACGAAAAAGGCAGTTTATTGAATGACGATATGAAAGAAAGCTTTAACGGATATATAGAAAAAGAACAGGAAACTTTAAGCAGTATAATGAACAGCAAAAGCCTGTTTCCGGCTGTCTATATTCAGAGAAATATTGCTGAGATAATGAATAAGGAACTTGGTATAGTAAGGTCGCAAAGAGATATTGAAGAGGGAATAGATTCTCTTGACTTTTATCTTAAGACTTTGAAATCTCTTCATTTCGATCCGTCTGTTTCGGTATATGAGAACTACAGGATATACTATATGGCGGTGTTATCAAAAGCTATTATGCTTTCTGCGCTTGCAAGACAGGAGTCGAGAGGAGCGCATTACAGGACGGATTTTCCGGAATCTAAAGAAGAGTTCCGCAAGTGTTCCGTTGCAGAATTTTCAGCCGGAGAGATAAAGATCAGATTTGAAAATGAATAAAAAAGAAAGGCAGAGCTGCAAATGAAGATAAAGATCAGACGTCAGGACAGCGCTTATTCACAGCCGTACTGGCAGACATTTGACTTTGAGTCTGACGGACGCATTACCGTTGCAGGGATATTAGATAAGCTTAATTACAGAGATGATCTGGAAGATGAAAACGGAACCCCATGCCGGAGAATAAAATGGGAATGCAGCTGTATGCAGAAAAGCTGCGGCGGATGTGCGATGGTCATTAACGGGAGACCTGCTCTCGCGTGCGGCGAGTTTATCGATACGGATAAAGAGAAGATGCTGATACTTGAACCGCTGACAAAATTTCCCGTGGTTACGGATCTTGCGGTAGACCGCTCTATAATTCAGGAATATCAGAAAACAGCTATGATGTATCTCGGAACAAGGGCAAAGCCCGACAAAAAG
>CASDUB010000255.1 GCA_949283905.1 uncultured Lachnospiraceae bacterium
GTACGGCGACTGGCTTATGCCTTCAGCGGTAAAATCAGGACTCGTGGGACCGCCTATGATGATGCTCACAGGTTTTGAAGCCGGAACCCTTATGTATGCATATACTAACAAGCTCATGGAAAAAATCTGCGCAGTATTAGGAAAATACGCCGAGGCTTCAGAATACAGAAATATTCATAAAAAAGTCTGCGAAGCGTTTATGATCGAATTCGGAAATGAAGACGGCACGCTCAAAAAAGATTTCCAGGGACTTTATGTTCTGGCGCTGGCAATGGGAGCTATACCGGAAGATAAGAGGCAGAACGCCGTAAACAAACTTGTAAGTCTTATTCATGAAAATGGCGACAGACTTGATACGGGATTTCTTTCTATACCGTTCCTGCTTCCTGTTCTTGCAGAGTGCGGCGAAAGAAAACTTGCGAATACGCTTTTATTCCAGGACAAAGAACCGTCGTGGCTGTATGAAGTAAAATGCGGCGCGACGACCATGTGGGAAAGCTGGGACGCTATTGACGAAGAAGGAAATCCGAAGAGTTATTCAATGAACCATTTTGCTTTCGGATGCGTAGGCGAATATTTGTATAAATATATAGCCGGTATCAAACCGACAGAAGCCGGATTTAAATCGGTCCGCATTGAACCTGATTTTGACTGCGGCCTTAAAGAAGTTAAGGCTTCTTACGACAGCATCTGGGGAAAGATCAAAGTTCACTGGAAACTTGACGGAAACGAAAAGCAGCTTGATGTGAGCTTACCTCCGAATATGAAAGGAGTAAAAGTAATCGACGGCGTCGAGACTGTGATTGTATAATAGATTCCTGAATCATAAGATTAAAACATAGAAGCATTTTTCTCTATCTAAAGGAGAGTATGTCACTCTGTTCCCTTAGGGAAAAGTGCTTCTTTTTTGTTTATAATTTTGTTATTTACCCGTTTATATCTTCTATTTACCCGGGAGTTTTGGATTACAAACGGGACTCTCGGCTTGCTATTTACCCTCTCGGCTTGCTATTTACCCTCTATTTACCTTTTTTAATGCAATAACATTGTATATAAAATACAAATGTATTGAAATATCATATGGAATGTATTACAATTAAATAGAAAAGGCAGACAGAGAAAGGAGATATGGAAAATGACAAGTACGATTCAGGTTCGTGTAGATGATGATTTAAAGAAAAAATCCGATCAATTGTTTAAAGATCTTGGAACAGATACAACTTCTGCGATCAGAATTTTTTTAACTCAGGCAGTTGCAAATAATGGATTTCCGTTTGAAATAAAAAGAAATGTTCCTAATCCTTATAGGGGTATGTCAGAAGATGAGATTTTGGAAAAACTGGAAAGATCCAGAAAATCTGCTGCACAAGGAAATTACAGATCGGCAGATGCAGTTGTTTCAGATATGAGGGAAAAGTATGGATTATGAAAATAAAATAATCTAAGGAAAAATGAGCTGCGCGCCACTGATATGCTATCACATCAATGACGATCGGCTCATTTTTTATGTAAATTTTAAGAAATATGATTCAAATTCCGATAATCCCTTGGCGAACAGCCGTATTTTTGTTTGAAGATCCTGTAAAAATAGCTGCTGTTGTCATAGCCTATCTGACGCATTATCGATTCGATGCTTTGCGGGGTGTTTAGCAGCAGATAAGAAGCCTGCTGCAGTTTCCTGTCCTGCAAAAGTTCTTTGAAATTGCAGTTAGTATATTTTTTTAAAATGCGGCTTATGGAATAAGCTTTAAGATGAAGTTTTTCGGATATATCGGAAAGGGTTCCCGACTTGTAGTTACTTTCAATATAGCCCAGAACCTGAAATACTATGTTTTCGTCTTCTGACTGATAGATGTTTTTGGAAATATTATCGGAAAACATCGACAGATTCATAAGAAGAAGTCCCATCGTAGTCTGGTTCAATATATTAGTATGGGATTTATGTGTAAACAAAGTCCATATCATGTTTTCAAGAAGGTTTTGGACAGGCAGAATATTTTTTGCCGAAAAATGAAGATAAGAGATATTTGAATCGTATCCCGAAAGAGTACGAACCAAAAAGTCGCGCAATATATTTTCCTGTTCGATCATGACAAGACCACGCTTGAAAAATTCGGGGAGAATGACAAAGTTTACGGCGATATCGTCATATGAAGCCGGCAGGATCTCATGCGTTGCATGCTGATTTAAGAAAAGGAGATCCCCCTGCTTTAAATTAATCCTTTGCATATCATTTATAATGTGAGTTGTACTGCCATGGTACATATAAATAAGCTCAACATAGTTATGACTGTGTTTGGGAAAATGAACAAACCTGGTATGAGGACGCACTTGTATCATGCAGCCGTTTTCAAGCAGTTTTTCGCCTTCAATAACAAAAGATTTTGAATGATTTTCGGAATAAATGCGCTGGTCTATAAGTTTACGTCCGTTTAATAGCATTTCCTCTTCGGGACTGATGGGCTTGAGGATATTCAGCAGGTCTGAATTCATGATCTTCTCCAATTTTATAAAATACAATTAGCTGCAAATAAGGTCCTGATTTTTGAGGTTTTAGACCTAAAATCAATGACCTTTTTGAGTATAAAATAAGTTAGGAAAAAAGTAAAGAAGGGAGGTACTGCCAATGAAGTGTTATCTTGCTGTTGATATCGGCGCCTCAAGCGGAAGGCACATAATATCGCATATCGAAAACGGTAAAATCATACTTGAAGAGGTTTACCGTTTTCCGAACGGAATGAAAGAGGTAAACGGCGAGCGTCTGTGGGATACCGAAGCGTTGTTTAATCATATTAAGGCCGGTATGAAAAAATGTGCCGAAATGGGAAAGATCCCTTACAGTATGGGAATCGATACGTGGGCTGTCGACTATGTGCTACTTGACAAAGATGACAACATTCTCGGAAAAACATACGGCTACAGGGATGCGCGCACAAAAGGCATGGATGAAGAAGTTTACAGGGTAATTCCGGAAGATAAACTCTATGAGAGAACAGGAATACAAAAGCAGATATTCAATACGATCTATCAGCTTATGTCCGTTAAGAAAAATAATCCGGAAGATCTTGAAAACGCGGGTTCTATGCTTATGATACCCGATTATTTTGATTTCCTTCTCACAGGGAAAAAAGTTCAGGAATATACAAACGCCAGCACGACGCAGCTTGTAGATCCTGTGACAAAAGACTGGGATTTCGAGCTTATTGAAAAACTCGGATATCCGAAGAAAATATTTAAAGATATAGTTCTTCCGGGATATGAGCTCGGATGCCTGACAGAGGAAATCGAAAAAGAAGTCGGATTTAACTGCAAAGTAATCGTTCCTGCTACCCACGATACCGCTTCCGCCGTTGTTGCCGTTCCGTCAAATAAAGACGATGTGCTTTATATCAGCTCGGGAACATGGTCGCTTATGGGAACAGAATTGAAAGAGGCTGTCTGTACGCCTGAGAGCCGCATGCTGAACCTCACAAATGAGGGAGGATATGATTACAGATTTCGTTATCTGAAAAATATAATGGGCATGTGGATGATCAATTCCGCAAAAGCTGAAATCGCCGATGATCTCAGTTTCGGTGAAATCTGTGAGATGGCGTCAAAAGAATCGATAAGATCAATAGTTCTCGCAAACGACGACCGCTTTCTCGCACCAAAAAGTATGGTGGAAGAGGTCAGAAAATGCTGCGCTGAAACAGGACAGGAGGTTCCGGAGACAATCGCGCAGGTCGCAGCGGTGATTTATAACAGTCTTGCGAAATGCTATGCCGATACGGTAGAGGAGATAGAAAAGATCACAGGAAAAAAATTTGACTGTATACATATTGTAGGAGGCGGGTCAAATGCTGTATACTTAAATGAACTAACAGCAAAAGCCTGCGGAAGAACAGTGTATACAGGACCTACAGAAGCGACGGCGGTAGGAAATATCGCAGTTCAGGCAATCGCGTCGGGAGAATTAAAAGATCTCAAAGATGCGAGAAACTGTATATTTAAGTCTTTTCCGATAGGCACTTTCAATTAAAAATTTTTTAAATGAGGTGAAAATATGGGAAAGAAATATTTTGCAGCTATAATTGCCTGCATACTGATGATGTTCAGCACTACAAGCATATTTGCTGACGAGGTTCTTTCTGACAGCAGCGTTGTGGTCAGCGAAGCTGTGGAAAACAATAGTGATCAGACAGAAGTGTCAAATACAGAAGATACGAATGCAGTATCTGAGACATCTGCAGACGATGATACAGTTGTCATGTCTGAAACATCGACCAATGTAAATGTAAACTCCGCAGACGGTCAGGCCGTGATTTATCACACTAACGACATGCACGGTTATGTGAGCGCGAGCAGCAGTAATATCGGTATCGATCAGATCGCAGCGTTAAAAAAATCTACGGAGAACTCTATTCTTGTAGATGCGGGCGACGCTACTCAGGGAGCTCCTGCGGCTTCTCTCACAAAAGGCGCCGATATTATAGAACTTATGAATCTTGCAGGTTATGATCTCATGGTTGCCGGAAATCATGAGTTTGACTTCGGTACGGATCAGTTCTTAAGCAATGTTGCAAAAGCCGCTTTTCCTGTTATATCGGCTAACATATATCAGAACGGAAGTCTGCTTCTGGCAGGCAAACAGGAAGGAAACAACGGATGTCATGTCATTATAGAAGAGGGCGGATTAAAGATAGGATTTTTCGGTATCACGACTTCTTCAACAGCTACTTCAACAAATCCGGAAGGAATTCAGGGAGTAGAATTCGCAGATGAAGTTGAAACGGCTAAAAAAGAGATAGATGAGCTCGAAGCTGAAGGCGCGGACGTTATAATCGCGGTTTGTCACGCCGGAGATACAGCTGATGTTCCTTATACAAGCGGCGATATAGCCGAGTCTATGACGGATGAATATGCAGGAAAGCTTGATGCTATTATAGACGGACACAGCCACACTGTTGAAAACAATGTAGTAAACGATGTGCTTATCGTTCAGACTGGAAGCAACATGACGGCACTCGGAAAACTTACGGTTTCTGTCGCAGACGGTGAAGTTTCTTTAAACGAGCAACTTTTGAATGTTGCTGATATGGACGGCGTTCAGGGAGACGCTGAAGTTTCTGCTAAACTTCAGGAGATAGCCGCCGCGCAGAATGAGATGCTTGCGCAGCAGGTCGGAGACAGAAGTCTTGAGACTACCCTTTGGGCAGGAAATATCGGCGGAGGAGTTGCGATCACCCGTGTCGAAGAGACGAACTACGGAGATTTCGCAGCCGATGCCTTTAAGAATGCGGGAGAGAGCTTTGTTAAGACGGCGGGAAGCGCAGAGGATCAGAGTATACCTGTGATCGCCGTTGAAAACGGCGGCGGAATCCGTGCGGCTTTGAACAACGGTATAGTTACAAACGGAGGACTTATCACTACGTTCCCGTTTTCTAATACGCTTTATATCAAAAAAGTAACGCCGGCAGTTTTATATGAAGTTATGGAAGTGTCGGGAAGCATGCTTGACGGCCAGGATACAAATACAGGCATGCTGCTTCAGGGAAGCAACAGCGGCGGATTCCTTCAGATTGCGGGATTTACTGTTGAATTTGACCCTGATGCAAATAATGAGTATGGATGGCATGTCAGATCGATAACTCTTGACGGTCAGGAGTATCCTCTTGAGAGAAATGATGATACTACAGAAATATTCATGGTGAGCAACAACTATATCATGAGCGGCGGCAGCGATTATACGATGCTGTCGAATATACCTAAATACGGCGAAGCAGGCGGAGAGCTGGAGATCGTTACAAACTATATGATCAAGTGTCTGTCCGACGGAACGATTGACAATTACGCCGGAACACAGGGACGTATACTTATGCGTTCGGAAGGATATGTTCCGAAAGACTATACAGCAAAGATCAAAATCACTGATGAGAGCGGAAACGCTCTGGCAGGTAAGGCGTTGTCATACCGTGTTGACGGAGGAGAAAGAACTAACGGAGTTACGGATGAAAACGGATTCCTTAATATCACAGTATCAGACGGCGGTCACGGAATACGCTTAGCTGACAGTCAGCAGGAAATATATGTGAGCAATTATTCAGGATTCGGAATTTACGAGGATGCTTACAGACTTGTTCCTGAGCTTACATTCCTTGCCGACGGAAGCTGTGATCCGATAGAGGAACCAACGCCGACTGTAACACCGACACCGGAACCAACGCCGACTGTAACACCGACACCGGAACCAACGCTGACTGTAACACCGACACCGACACCGGAACCGACAGCAACGCCGGAACCGACAGCAACGCCTACAGTAACCCCGAAACCGACACAGAAGCCGTCGAAAGACGAATCAACCGATAAAGAAAACGCCGGTTCTGCCGATACAGGAGATCATACAGGCAATGAGATGATATATGTTTTTGCGGCTGCATGCGCAGGAATAGTCATCTCTGCAGTAACTCTTAAAGCAAATTCAAAGAGAAATAAAAATAATAACCGATGACCCGGAAAATCCGGGAGAAAGGATAACCGGTCATTGGAAACAGTGACCGGTAAGAAGTAAATTTTATGTTAGTAGAAACAAAAGCAAGAGCAGGAGTATTTGCAATAGCGCTCGGCGCTTATCTTCCTCAGTTTCCTTCACTTGTTCCGGAATTTGAAGCACAGTACGAGGCTTTCAAAAAAACAATTCCCGATACGGTGGAGATAGTAGACGGAGGAATAGTAACCACAAAAGAACTTTCAATGGCTGCAGGGGAGAAATTCAGAGCAGCGGATGTAGACGTTGTGTTTTTACAGCTTCTTACATACGCGACATCCTACAATATGCTTCCTGCAGTAAGAGATATCGACGTACCTGTTGTACTCGTTAACGTTCAGAAAAAACTCGCTCCTGATTATGAGAATACAGATACGGCCACATGGCTCGGCGAGCTTTACGCCTGCGGAGCTGTAGGAGAGATGGTTGCAGATCTTGAGAGAGCCGGAAAGAAACATGCTGTAATCACAGGAGTTGTCGAAGGCGGCGATCCTTATGTTCAGGCTGAGATAGAAGACTGGTGCAAAGCAGCGCAGGTAAGAAGACGTTTCAGAAACACTAATCTCGCTCAGATAGGAAGACCGTACCCCGGTATGATGGATCTTTATATCGACGAGACTAATCTCTATCACAGAATGTGGCTCTATACTAAACAGTTCGACTGGGAAAAGATGTGGGCAATCGCGGACGATATAACTGATGAAGAAGCTATCAGAGCAAAAGCTCAGGATATACTCAACACATTTGATATCGAAGGCGGCGGAACTATTGAAAAAGTCTGGGATATGGCAAGATATGTCGTTGCTTTTGAGCAGTGGGTAAAAGACGAGCAGATCGGATTTATCGCTTCCCATTACGACGGCTTCGCTAAAGGAATAGCAGGAAAACTTGACAGTATGCTGATTCCGGCATTCTCAATGCTGATCAAACAGGGCACTGCCTGCGCCGTAGAGGGCGACATAAAAGTTGCCATGGCAATGAGCATATTAAAAACGATTTCGGGAACAGGACAGCTTTCTGAGATGTACTCGATCGATTTTAAAGACGATATCTGCATTATCGGTCACTCCGGTTCGGGAGACGCCGACATTTCAACGGCTAAAAAGCCTACAATGAAGATAGTTCCGGTATTCCACGGAAAAGCCGGCGGCGGATATCTTACACAGTTTTATCCTCCGGCAGGAGATGTTACTTACCTCGGAATTACACAGGACAGAGACGGACATTTCAAATTTGTCGTTGCCGAAGGTGTTAACGAGGACGGACCTATATTTACATTCGGCGATACAAACATGAGAACACGTTTTTCAATCGGAGCAAGAGAATTCTGCAACAGATGGAGCGAAGCGGGACCTACACATCATATGGCTGCGGCAAACGGACGTCATATCGATACTATCCTGAAAGTCGCTAAGATATTTAACGTACCTGTTGATATCATCTGCAGATGATCATAAAGCGAGAATAGATTTATTAAGTTTAAGGAGAAATATATAATGAAATTTTTAGATGCTGAATTTGTTCAGGGATTTATCAGAATGGCAGACGACGGCTGGCATCAGGGATGGCATGAAAGAAACGGCGGAAACCTTTCTTACAGAGTTAAACCTGAAGAAGTTGAACTTGTAAAAGAGAATTTCGAACCAAAAGAATGGAGAGAGATCGGAACAAGCGTACCTGCTCTTGCAAACGAATATTTCCTTGTTACAGGAAGCGGAAAATATTTCAGAAATGTCATCATCAAACCTGAAGATTCCATCTGTATGATAGAGCTTGACGACAAAGGTGAGAATTATCGTATTGTCTGGGGACTTGTAAACGGAGGAAGACCTACATCAGAGCTTCCGAGTCACCTGATGAACCTTGAAGTTAAGAAGCTTCAGAATCCTAATTACAGAGTTGTATATCACGCTCATACAACAAATATCATCGCTCTTACATTTGTGCTTCCGCTGGAAGACAAAGTATTTACGCGTGAGCTTTGGGAAATGGCTACGGAGTGTCCTGTAGTATTCCCTGACGGTATAGGCGTGGTTCCTTGGATGGTTCCGGGTGGACGCGATATTGCGGTTGCAACATCTGAACTTATGAAAAAATACGATCTCGCCATCTGGGCTCATCACGGAATGTTTGCAGCAGGATTTGACTTTGATCTTACATTCGGTCTTATGCACACAGCGGAAAAATCAGCTGAAATCCTTGTTAAGATGCTCTCTATGAGACCTGACAAACTTCAGACTATCACACCTGACAATTTCCGTCACCTTGCTAAAGACTTTAACGTAACACTTCCTGAAGAATTTTTATATGAGAAATAATAAACAAAAGAGGACAGAAAATTAAATCTGTCCTCTTTTTGAAATCAATTTTTATCTGCATCCTGTATTTTATTTGTTTTCGTATCTGCAGTATTGTCATCTTTGCTTTTTTCAGTCATTCTGTCGGCAAGCTTTTGAAGAATATATTCAATAACCGGAATTACGATTGCCGCGCATATAGCGAGCATCAGATCAGACATTGACGCCGTACCGCTGGCGGCAGTTACAAAAAATCTTATAAAGAAAACGGCTATTATAATCAGTCCTATAATAGCGAGAATCTGTCGAAATCTTCTCATTTTATTCACAGCGAAATCCTCCGTGTATGTATGATTTATAAGTATATGTTATAGCAAATCCAAATACAACAGTGTTTATAAAGAATTCACACTCTCTTTGTTGCTTTTTGACATAATGTACGATAAATTATATGAGTAAAGAGACAATTCATTACTTGTTTTTAGGACTTAAATACAATCGGAGGCTTTTATGAGATTTATGGATGGAAGAAACGGCAATGACGAGCTGAACAGGTTTCTGTCGATCGTTGCCCTTATTCTTTTGGTTATCGCGATCTTTACAGGTTTTCATATATTGACGTCCGCAGCCATTGTTATTTTGATTTTCCAGTGGTTCAGGGCGCTTTCGAGAAACCTTGACAGAAGAGAAGAGGAAAATGAGCGTTTTCTCGATTTCAAAGACAATCTCTTCAGGCGGGGAGAACGTTTTAAAAGAAAAATGAATGACAAAGATCATGCGTATTTTAAGTGTCCGAACTGCAGAAGGGAACTTCGTGTTCCAAAAGGAAAAGGAAGGATTTCCATTCACTGCCCTAAGTGCGGAACGGATTTTATTAAGAAGACATAATACAATAAACAAATGGTGAAAAAATGCTCGGATATATTACGATCAACAGAGATGAATTAAAGGTCAGAGATCTGGACGTGTACCAGTCTTTTTACTGCGGTATATGCCACGACATAAAGAAACGTTCCGGACAGCTTGCACGTTTTACGCTGTCTTACGATATGACGTTTCTTGCGATTCTTTTAACCGGCTTGTACGGCGGAAAATTAAAACGCGAAAAGAAAAGGTGTATGATTCATCCTCTTTCGAAAAAAACATGTATAAACAATAAATACACGGAATATGCCGCAGATATGTGTGTTATACTTACATATCATAATCTCATGGACGACTGGCATGACGATAAAAAGAGAAAAAGCGTGCTCTATGCGGATGTCATCAGAAAAAGCTATAAAAGGGCGGCTTCAAAATATCCGCGGCAGACTAAAGCTGTCATAAAATATATCAGAAAGCTCCATAAAGTTGAAAAGTCAGGTGACTGCAATATAGACCTCGCATCGGGACTGACTGGAGAAATGCTCAAGGAGATATTTAATTATAGCGAAAACGATATCTGGAGCAGAGATCTTTCGGCAGTCGGCTTTTATCTGGGTAAATTTATTTATCTTATGGATGCGTATGACGATGTTTATGACGACATAAAAACAGGCAATTATAATCCCTTTCTGAAAGAAGTTGAAAGAGAAGATTTTGAGCAGTGGGTAAGAAATATCCTTGTAATGATGATTTCGGCAGCTTCACAGGCATTTGAGCGGCTGCCGATAGTTGATTTTGTAGACATTTTGAGGAATATTTTGTATAGTGGAGTGTGGAGCAAATATTATTTGCATCAGAGAAAACAAATAAAACGAAAGAATACAGAAGGTTGATAAATGCAGGATCCATATGAAATCCTCGGAGTGTCAAGAAACGCTTCGATGGATGAGATAAAAAAAGCATACAGAACACTCAGCAGGAAATACCATCCTGACGCAAATATTAATAATCCTAACAAAGATAAGGCCGAAGAAAAGTTTAAACAGATTCAGCAGGCTTATCAGCAGATAGTAGATGAAAAAGAGAATCCGGGACGTGCAAACACATCCGGACAGAGAGCTTACCGACAGGGCGGCTATACTCAGGACAGTTATCAGGATAATCAGGATCAGTATTATGATCCGTTTGCCGAGTTTTTCGGATACGGCTACAGGAGAAGACAACAGACGCAGACGGATTTCGGCGGAGACCCGCAGTTCCGCGCGGCGGCAAACTATATAAACAACGGATATTACAAAGAAGCTATGAATGTCCTTGAAAATATGACAAACAAAAATACCGGCAATTGGTATTATCTTCATGCTATAGCCCATGCAGGGCTCGGAAATAATGTTTCGGCGCTTGAAGACGCAAAAAAAGCAGTTCAGCTTGAACCGAACAATGCTGAATTCAAACAGCTCTTATCGCAGCTTCAGGCCGGAAGCGGCTGGTACGGCCGGCAGGGAGAAAACTACGGAACCAATTGTTCGAGCGGAAATGCATGTCTTTATTTTCTGCCATGTTGCTGCTGCTGCGGCGCATCGAATTTTTGTCATCCGTGCTGCTGGTTTATTTAACAGGCA
>CASDUB010000256.1 GCA_949283905.1 uncultured Lachnospiraceae bacterium
GGCTCAAATTTTTTTAGCCATAATAGTTCGAGTAAGGTACTTTTGGTGGACCTGGCGGGAATCGAACCCGCGTCCGAAAGCCTATCCCTTCGGGCATCTCCCATCACAGTCATTTTTTTAGGATTCCCTCCTCCGTGCGCCAAATGACAGGCTTACGAAATCAGTAGCTTCATAAAGTCTTCATCGCTCTCAAAGCTTTGAACGTGAAGTTCCCTGCGGTTTTAATGATGCCATATTAAAAGCTGCAGGACGCTTAAAACATGACAGGCTGCGATTAGGCAGCTAATGCAAATTCTTTATTATCTGCGTTTATATTTAGGTTCAGGTTGATAACGCGGTCCCGAATCCGCGGATGGCTTCCCAAACTTCAAGACCCCCGTCGAAACCGGTACAAGCCCGGAATATATAAACTCGGTCTGAGTTTGCAACTTAGTATAAATTTTTCACTTTGAAATCTCTTTGCGCTTCTCTCTTAGCGTCGTTTTTCGCTATCGTTTCACGCTTGTCATAGAGCTTTTTGCCTTTTGCCAGCGCTATTTCGATTTTAACAAGAGAATCCTTAAGATAAACCTTTAATGGAACGAGTGTATATCCTTTTTCCGCAATCTTTGACGAAAGCTTTCTGATCTCGTATTTATGAAGCAGAAGCTTTCTGACCCTTAGCGGATCCCTGTTAAAGATATTGCCTTTCTCATAAGGACTTATATGCATTCCATAGATAAAGATTTCGTCTTTTTCGATCTTTATAAAAGATTCTTTTATGGAACACTTTCCCATCCTGATTGATTTTACTTCTGTTCCGTGAAGAGCGATGCCTGCTTCATAAGTATCTTCTATGAAATAATCATGAAACGCTTTTTTATTGTTAGCAATGAGTTTTGTCCCTAATTTTTTAGCCATTTAAAATACTCCAATACTCTTACATGATAACAGAGAATAAACAAAACAAGAAAAAACTGCCGCACTATATAAGCGCAGCAGCTGAAAACAAAAGTATGACAGATCAATGGATGATATTAAGAACGATCGCAAGTGCAAAGAACACTATAGCAAGTATTCTTGTGATCTTTTTGAGGTTTCCCTCTTTCGAACGTCCCTTATTTTTGCCCCAATATGTATCTGCTGTCATTCCGCCGGCTAAAGCGCCAAGTCCGCGACCCTTGCCCTGCTGCATCAGAACGACTGCTACCATGGCTACGCAGTCTATTGCCAATAAAATTGTTAAAACAATTTTTAAGATATCCATAAAATTTCCTTCCTTTAATGGTCACTTTTGATAGTGTATCACAGCACACTTATTAATGCAAGTAATTATTCACGAATTAAAAGAGATCTTCCGGTCATTTCTGCCGGTTTCTTCAATCCCATGATATCAATAAGTGTCGGCACTATGTCGCAGAGTTTGCCGTTTTCATCAAGTTTATATGAAGGATCCGCGTTTACAAGTATAAACGGAACAGGATCTGTGGTATGAGCTGTAAACGGAGCTCCCGTCTCTTCATCGACCATTATTTCTGCATTTCCGTGATCAGCGCAGATAAACATAACTCCGCCATTTCGTTTGACAGCGTCTACAGCTCTGCCGACGCATTCATCGACTGCCTCGATAGCTTTTATCGCCGCTGATTCTACTCCAGTATGTCCTACCATATCAGGATTAGCGAAATTGACGATGATAACATCATATTTCTTCGAATCAATAGCTTCAACAAGTTTATCGCATACGATAGGAGCGCTCATTTCAGGCTGAAGATCGTATGTGGCAACCTTTGGAGACGGAACGAGTATTCTGTCTTCACCCTCGTTTGGCTCTTCGATGCCGCCGTTAAAGAAAAATGTTACATGAGCATATTTTTCTGTTTCAGCGATTCTTGCCTGTGTAAGATGGTTAGCCGCAAGGAACTGTCCAAATGTATTTCTTATCTCTTCTTTTTTGAAAGCTACGAGTTTATTTGGAATAGTTTCATCATAATCCGTAAAACATACGTATACTACTTTTTTCTTTTCTCCGCGGTCAAAGCCTTTAAATGCCGGATCGCAGAACGCCCTTGTAATTTCTCTTGCGCGGTCAGGGCGGAAGTTGAAGAAGATAATAGAATCATCATCCTGTATTTTCGCAACAGGCTCGCCGTTTTTGTACATTACTGTAGGAAGCATGAACTCATCTGTCAGACTGTTGTCATATGATTTCTGAATCGCCTCTACAGGATCCTCACCTCCGTTTTCACCTTCAGAAAGGGTAAGAGCACGGTATGCTTTCTCTACACGATCCCAGTTTTTATCTCGGTCCATCGCGTAGTATCTGCCGCTGATTACTCCTATCTGACCGACTCCAATCTTGTTCATCTCTTCTACAAGCTGAGCGACATACTCTTTTCCTGAAGTAGGAGGAGTGTCACGTCCGTCCAGGAAGCAGTGAACATAAACTTTCTTTACGCCCTGTTTCTTGGCAAGTTTTAAAAGTCCGTAAAGATGTGTTATATGACTGTGCACTCCGCCGTCGGAAACAAGTCCGTAAATATGAAGAGAAGAATCATGAACTCTTACATTGTCAATAGCGTATAAAAGCTCCGGATTCTCAAAGAAATCTCCGTCTTCTATAGACTTTGTTATTCTTGTAAGCTCCTGATATACTACTCTTCCCGCTCCCATATTAAGATGGCCTACTTCGGAGTTTCCCATCTGTCCTTCAGGAAGGCCTACCGCAAGACCGCTTGCGTATCCCTTTACAAAAGGACATTCCGCCATAAGCTTGTCCATTACAGGTTTTTTCGCCTCCGCAATGGCATTATGCTCAGTTTTGTCGCTGAGGCCATATCCGTCAAGGATCATTAATACAGTTGTTTTCTTGTCCATTTATATACCCTCTTTTTATTGATATTGAGGTCAAAAGATATTTTGATCCCGAAAATATATTTTATCTTTGACCATGGTATCATACTATTACCGAATGAAAAAAACAAGCAAATATTTTACATGTTTTCTATGGTTGCTATGCCGGATTCAAACATCGGATACATTTCAAGTTTGAATTTATTGCGCGCATGCATCGAATCAATCTTTTCTTTCTTTTCCATATCGTCAATTTCGCCGGTACGTATATATCTGTCAAGCATCTCGTATGTAAATCCAAGATTGTCCTCATCCGTTTTTCCGCTGTAAAGTCCATCGATAGGAACTTTTTCCACAAGTTCATTTGGAAGTCCAAGCTCTCTTCCTATCGCTTTAACTTCCTGAACCGTAAGTTTTGAAAGCGGGCTGAAATCTCCCGCCGCGTCGCCGTAACGTGTCGAATATCCTACCCAGTCCTCGGAAAGGTTGCAGGTATTTGCAACTCGTCCGTTGAGACTCTGGCCTACGGCATAAAGCGTTGCCATACGTATTCTCGGCGGAAGGTTTGTCTTTGTCTGCGTTGAAAATTTTATATCCAAAGCATCTGACTTTCCATTTTCAATATCTGCCGTAAGACTGTCTATAGCAGCTTTTACATTTACTTCTATATTCTTTATTCCCAGATGTTCAACGAGCATTCTTGAAGCATAAATATCCTTCTGATCGCCGCATGGCATCAGAACTCCGATAACCCTGTCTTTTCCAAGCGCTTCTACGCACAGCGCGGCGACAACTGAACTGTCTTTTCCGCCTGAAATACCTACTATAGCGTTGCATCCGGGTCCGTTTTTTTCAAA
>CASDUB010000257.1 GCA_949283905.1 uncultured Lachnospiraceae bacterium
ACCGTTATCATTTATAAAATAATACACCATTTAGCAACCTGTTTCAACTTATAAATAAAGGGACGCCCATTATGAACGTCCCTTTAACATTATCTTTTCTTCTTGCCTCTCGGCTGACTTGAATATTTAGTTTTATCCACTTTAGCTTTTTTCGTCTTTCCGGCTTTTGCTGCAGTTTCAGATCTGATAACAGATTTGATAAAAGCATCAGTCTTGTCGGATGCGCCTACCGACGCCGACTCATATGCGGCTTCAGTATCGATGACTCTGTTCTTTCCGATCTTTGTCTTAAATAAATACCAGAGATTTCCGGAAATGCATACCGATGAAAATGCTCCGGCAATAAGGCCGATTATGATCGGGAACGAGAATTCCTTAATAGAAGGAACGCCCATCAGATAGAGAACAAATATAGTGATAAATGTTGTAAATGTCGAATATATCGATCTTGTAAGAGTTTCGGTAATAGATGCATTTACAATATCTCTAAGCGGCTGATCGTTCATTACTGTTAAATTTTCGCGGATTCGGTCAAACACAACGATCGTAGCGTTAATCGAATATCCGAGTATAGTCAGCATAACGGCGATGAACGAACTTCCAACAGGCAGTCTGAAGAATACATAAACCGCAAGAACAACAAACAGGTCATGTATAAGAGGCAGCACGGCGCCTGTCGCGAAACGTATATCCCTGAATCTTATCCAGATATAAATAAGCATGCAGATGATAGTTATTATCGCCGCTCTGAACGCAGACGCTCTCATTTCTCCCGAGATAGTAGAAGAAATATTTTCAGCCTGAATCTGTGTCGTATCTACATTTGTAAATTTCTCAGCTATGGCAGTATTAAGAGCTTCCCTTTCTTCGAAGTTAAGTTCACGAGTCTTTATAACCACCTGATCAGTATCTGAAATCTGCTGGAACTGTATATTCTGATCTCCCGTAACTTCAGCAACAACCGGTTTTACTTCGTTATCGAGATCTTCAAGACTGAGTTCTTCTCCAAAATCTACAGTAGTTGCGGTTCCGCCTACAAAGTCAAGGCTGTAATTAAGTTCTTTTCCTTCTGAAGCTTTAAATATACCCATTCCCACAGGAGCAGAAACAACAAGAATAATTGCTATCGCAAAAAAGATCGCTCTTCTCTTAACGAAATTAACCGGCTTGCGCTGCTTGATCGTTCCGTATGCCTTAACGCTTTTTATGCCCACTCCGTAAAGAGCATAACTGATAAATCTCGAAACAACGAGAGCCGAGAACATCGAAAGAATAATACCTATTCCAAGAGTAATGGCAAATCCTCTGATAGTTCCCGTTCCAAGGAAGTAAAGCACTACGGCGGCGATAAGCGTCGTAACGTTTCCATCCAGAATCGCTGAAAAAGCTTTTCTGAATCCTTCTTTAATAGAACCTATAAGACTTCTTCCCGAAGCAAGTTCCTCTCTCATTCGCGCATAGACGATAACGTTCGCATCTACCGCCATACCGATCGTAAGGATAACGCCGGCGATACCGGGGAGTGTAAGCGTTACGTCATAAGCGTTGATGGCGATAAGATCAAGGAATGTAAAGATTATAAGAGCCCATCCTGACGCAAGTCCCGAAATACGGTATACGCAGATCATGAAGACTATTACTAAGATAATACCGATCAGACCGGCCATAAGACTTGAACTTAAAGCTTCCTGTCCGAGGGTGGCTCCGACAACGTTTGAATAGATCTCTTCAAGTTCAAGTGAAAGAGAACCAATTCTGATATTCGAAGCAAGATTCTTTGCCTCTTCAAGGCTGCTCATACCCTGTATCTGGCACTCTCCTTCGGTTATAGCCTCGTTTACCGTAGGAGCACTTATGATCTCTCCGTCGTATACGATATAAATCTGTTTTCCTATGTTTGCTTCCGTTGCCTCGGCAAATTTCTCTTTTCCCTCTGCCGTAAACTGAAGCTGTACGATATTTTCTCTTATTCCCGACGAATTCTGATATGTGAGGCCTTCGGCGCTCGTAACGTCAGATCCCTCAAGCACAACATTTCCCTCTGAATCAGTAAACTGAAGAGATCCCGGTTTACCGAGTTCTTCAAGGATCGTATTGGCGTCCGTCACTCCCGGAATCTCAATAGAGATACGATTCGATCCCTGCTGATAAACATTAGCCTCCGTGCTGTAATTGTCTACACGCTGCTGAAGCTTGTAAACCGTATCATTCATGTCTTCCTGAGAAGGATTTTCTTCTTTTGCTTCGTAAGTAATGCTCACGCCGCCTGAAAGATCCAATCCGGTTTTAATATTTCTTATTGCACCTGTTCCGGTCGGTCCCCAGCCAACAATAGCCGTATATCCAAGAAGAACTGTCAAAAGCGCGATCAATATCAAAACCACAACGCTGGTACTCTTTTTCATAACTTTGTTCCCCTTTGTTATTTTTCACTTTCCGCCGCTTTGATCATCAGCGCGCATTCGACTCTCTTTCTCTGCATCTCGCATCCGATCTCATAGACAGAATTTATATTGTGTTTAAAATTATAAGAATTGGCAGCGCAGCCTCCGCTGCAGTAAAAGCGCGCGAAACATTCGCTGCATTCTTTTTTACTGTATACGTTAACGCAGGCAAATTCTTTTACGATATCTTTTTTAGTAATGCCCTCGTCTACATTTCCAAGGCAAAATTCTTCCTTGCCTACAAACTGATGACACGGATAAAGATCTCCCCACGGCGTAACGGCAAGATATTCCGTTCCCGATCCGCATCCCGAAAGTCTTTTGTAAATACAAGGACCGCCCGTCATGTCAATCATAAAGTGGAAGAAATTAAATCCTTCGCCGCGTTTGTTTCTCTCAACCATCTCTTTCGCGAGGATATCATACTGCTCCATGATAACAGGAAGATCTTCCTGCCTGATTGCGTAATCATCCTCCGGAAGAGCGACTACCGGCTCTACAGAAATCTGTTTGAACCCGAGATCCGCCAGATGAAGAACGTCTGCCGCGAAATCAAGATTGTAATGAGTAAATGTACCTCTTACATAATAATTCATCTGATTTCTGCTCTCGGCGAATTTCTGAAATTTAGGAACTATCAGATCGTAGCTTCCCGCGCCTTTTCTGAAAGGACGCATCCTGTCGTGAACTTCTTTTCTGCCGTCGATAGAAAGTACCACATTGCTCATTTCTCTGTTGCAGAATTCCATAACTTCATCGTTTAAAAGAACTCCGTTTGTGGTAAGCGTAAATCTGAATTTCTTGTTATTGGCCTTTTCCCGGGATCTTCCGTATTCAACGAGCTGTTTTACGACGTCCCAGTTCATAAGGGGCTCTCCGCCGAAAAAATCGACCTCGAGATTTACTCTGTTTCCGGAATTGGCTATGAGAAAATCAAGCGCTTTTTTGCCGACTTCAAATGACATCAATTCTCTGTGTCCGTGATATTCTCCTTCTTCAGCAAAACAATATCTGCAGGCAAGATTGCAGTCATGTGCAATATGAAGGCAAAGCGCTTTTACGACAGTCGGTCTCTCCGCAAAAACATCTACGGCGTCTTTGTAAATATCTTCCGTATAAAGAGCGCCCTCTTTTTTCAGCTCTTCTATCTCGTCAACAGCCTCTTTTATCTCTTCTACAGGATATTTGTTCGAAAGAGATCTGATTATCTGCTCGTTTTCTTTTCCTGATGTTTTTTCCTCAAGTACATCGTACACAAGATCATCAACTAAGTGAACTGATCCGCTGTTTTCATCAAGAACAATATTGTAACCGTTATTTTTA
>CASDUB010000258.1 GCA_949283905.1 uncultured Lachnospiraceae bacterium
ATTCGTCGGATTTTTCCTATGTTTACAAGATGAGTATTAAAGAAAAGTTTGTCGAGATCAGATAGTTTTCCCGGGAGTTCTTCGAACAACAGCGCTCCTGCTTTTGTAAGAATCAGAGAGTTGTTTGTTCTTTTAAAGAGTCTGGCTCCTATTTCAGATTCAAGCGTCGCGATTTGACGGCTTACAGCCGGTTGACTGATTGTAAGAATTTTGGCCGCTTCTGTAAAACTTAAAGTCTGGGCTACCGTGCAGAAAGTTCTGAGCTGATCTATATTCATGGCATTATCCTTTTCATTATATATTTGAGTTGCCGGTAAATGGAATTTTTTATGAGTCATTATAACAAAAACAAGTTCAAAAGGCAAATCTGCACTCGTTTTTGTTATGGCCTTATAAAATATTTGCGTTTGCTGAAAGAGCGCGGGATATCTATAATTAGTTTTAAGAAAAAATACGACGGAGGATAAAAATGTCTGAATATAAACATTTATTAAGCCCGATTGAAATTCGGGGTAAAGTATATAAAAATCGTGCCATCGCGGCACCGACCGGTTTTTTCAGCTTTGTAACAAGCATGGATGCTCCGTATTATCGTATGCTTGAGGAACGTGCCAAAGGAGGATTTGCCTCGGTATGTTCAGGAGAGATTACGGTAAACTCTACCGATGCGGCAAGAGGTTTCGAAAATGTCGATATTCCGGACAGAAACGGTGAATTTTTCCCCCGCGCAAAGAAAGCAGCGGAAATAATCAAATCAAACGGGGCGATTTCTATGATGGAATTGTCTCATCTCGGTTCTATAGGAGACGTTCATCCCAAAAATAAAAACCCCTGGGGACCGGTATCATTTGTGAGGGAAGACGGCGCAGAAGTAATCGGATACACCCGCGAGATGATGAACAAAACAATACAGGATTTCTGCGATTGCGCGCTCTACGCAAAAGATGCGGGTTTTGACGGAGTAACGATTCACGGCGGACACGGCTGGCTGTTCGGGCAGTTTCTTTCTCCGTTGGAAAATACACGTACCGATGAATACGGCGGGTCTCTTGAAAACAGGATGCGCTTCCCGCTGGAAGTTTTAAGAGCAGTCAGAAAAGCAGTAGGCGAATCATTTATCATAGAACTTCGTGTATCGGGCTCGGATCGTTGGCCGGGAGGCACCGACGCGAATGATATCGCCGAATTTTCTACACATTTGTCGGGACTTGTGGATATACTTCACATTTCATCCGGACATTATTACAGATCTTACAGAACGCTTGAATTTTCAAGCCTTTATACAAAACATAACTGCAATTTAGAGTTGGCTGAAGTCATCCGAAAAAAATGTCCTAAGGATGTAAAACTGGGCGTAATAGGCGGAATCAATTCCCCTGAAGACGCGGAGAAAATGATCAGCGATGACGTTGTCGATTTTGTTATTTTCGGCCGTCAGGCATTCGCTGATCCCGAATTTATGAACAAAACAGCTAACGGCCGCGCGGATGATATAAACCGCTGCGTGAGATGCATGCGCTGTTACTCGGGTTCACACGAACATAAAAAAGAACTGGAATATATTGAAAAATATCATATTACAAAGGAAATGGAACTGGAAAAAGAGGCAAAGAAAGCCTCGGTACATAAGTATCACGCATTTTGTACCGTAAATCCTGTGACCTGGGGAATGGGATTCTGCGAGCGCCCTGATTTTCCTAAAGTTCAGGGCTCAAGAAAAGTACTTATCGTAGGAGGCGGTATCGCCGGACTTTCCGCAGCAAGGTATGCCTGCGACAGGGGACACGATGTAACGCTTGTCGAAAAATCAGATCGTCTGGGAGGAATTCTTTATTTCCTTGATAATGACAAAGAAAAATATGATCTCCGCAATTTCCGTGATCTTATGATCCGCAGGGTAGAAGAACGCAATATAAAAGTGCTTCTGAATACGACTGCCTATGAAGAATTTATAAGAAATTTTGGAGCCGACGTGGTCTTTTTGGCAATCGGATCAAAGCCTAAAATGCCGCCTATTCCGGGAATCGAAAAAACAGTCCCGGCCCAGGATGCATATGGAAAAGGAAAAGAGCTTGGAAAGAAAGTAGTTGTTCTCGGCGGCGGTCTTGTAGGAGCTGAAACAGCGATAGAACTTGCTGAAGAGGGATGCGATGTTACGATCGTGGAAATGGCTGAACGTCTGATTCTGGAGGCAAGAAACATGGCGTTTACATGTGTTATGGACAAAATAGATGAACTGGGAATTAAATCGTATGTAAATACCAAATGTACGGCGATTACAGATGCGGGAGTTGAAATCGAAAAAGAAGACGGAACAGTCGCGACATTGCCGGCAGACGGCGTTGTATGCGCCCTTGGTTTGGAATCTTTGAAAAATGAAGCAGAAAAACTTGAGGCGGCAGCGCCTGAAGGAACAAAAGTTGTCCTTTTGGGAGACTGCCACGCAATAGACCGCGTGGGAGACGCAAATCTTGACGGTTATATCGAAGCGAATATGATTGTTTAAAAAATGAGGAATCGGCATTAGCTGATTCCTCACAATATTAAAAAATTCTCAATTAATTATTACGCTATGCTGTCAGCAATATCTATATTTACTCCTTTAAGTCCGATCACTGCTCCGCCTTTTGCTTCATCGGATTCGGGGTGGGCCAGAAGCCATTTATTTCTCGCCGTCATCAATGTATCTTCATGATTTCTGGCAACAATATCCGGCTTCTTTTCATTCGTTCCCTTCGGAAGCACTACCAGCACGCGGAAGCCTTGTCCCTTCTTTGCGCTGCATGGAGCATAATGAAGTGTTGTAGCATAAACCTCCACAAGCATTCCCTTCGGAATATAGAAAGCTTTTACATCGTTTGTATCAAATTTCCAGTCAGCATTTATCTGCGTCTGTTTTCCGAGAAGGAGTATAAAATCTTCTGTTCCGAGATTGATCTCGCTGTCTCTGTGATACTCCAGACAATTCAGCTTTGTGTTATATCCGTTGCACCAACCCATCTGGATCGGCATTCCTCCGTATATTCCGGCTGAAAAGTCATCCGCTATCGAAAGATCCTGCAGTTCTTTCTGAAGCGCCACATATGTCACTTCCTCTGGAATAGGGGTACACTTTTCAAGCGTTTCCATAAGTTCCGTGACATCATATCCCTCTATTATTTTTCCGTATTCTTTAAATTCCGGATCAGTAACTGAATATATTTTCATGATAACCTCTTTTCTTTTTCAGTCATCCGCTTGTCCGTAAAACTCTTCCATTTTAAACAAAGTAATAAATCCCGTTCCGATGCTGCAGTCAAATTCCTTGGCGATGCTGAATCTGACATAATTCATCTCTTCTCCGTATATATCGTTGTCCTGTAAAAGTTCAAACAGCTTTTCTTTTCTGTCATTTATAAAAGATGAGACTTCTCCGCCGATCACGATATTCGCATCATAGATCACACGCAAAGTATGTACCATCCAGGCCAACGCCCTTATATATCTGTCCCAGCGTTTCTTATACACTTCATTGCTGCCTTCATCCAGTATTTCAAAAAATTCCTTCAGCGAAGAGCAGTCATCTCCCAAAAGCGCCGAACGGTTGCACACTTTCCCGAATGTTCCGCTTCTTTCAAAATAAGATTTTTCCGATATATCCGCATCCGACAGAAACTCCGGCGAAACATAAACATCTGCAAAAGAAGCTGTTCTGTTAGAAAGGCCTCCAAAGTCGCCGTCCGCGATTACCGCGCCTCCGACATCCTCAGCCAGATGAATATATATACATCTGTTTTTCTGCTTCATCGTTCCTATATGAGAAAATCCGGCTGCCTTTATTGCTTCTACAATCAAGACTCTGCATCGGAACATATCCTTGATTTTTTGAAAATCCACTTCTTTAAATACATCCGCCGGTTCAATATCTTCAATACTCCCGCTGTTTATGATACGCGCCGGAAATGAAACGCCGATACCATACAGTTTTTCTTCTTCCAGGTGATTTTTTGCCATAAATTCAGTTACAAGATTCCTTAAAAACTGCCAGTATGAATCAGTATTCTCAAATTTTATCAGAGTGCTCGAAACATCTTTCACACCGCAGGTCCAGTTCACATATGCGATTCTGATATGGTGCCTCGATAGAGTGATTCCCACAGCAACTCTGTGATTTTCATTAACGTTATACTGCGTCGGTCTTCTGCCGCCTGTCGATTTCAGTATTTCGCCCTGCTCAACAATGTTTTCGTCAAGAAGCTCCTTCAGCAGGACATTGACAGTCGCAAGACTCAATCCCACTTTCGCCGTGATCTCCGCCTTAGTAAGACTGCCCTCTTCAAACAAAGCATCAACAATACTCTTTTTATTGATCTTTCTTACCTCAATATTGCTCATGCTTTCTTTATTACTCATTATATTTGTACCCCCCCCCTTAAAAATTACATATTTATTTTAATATAGTACAGAAAAAAAATCATGTCAAACGCAATCAGTTCAAATAAGTTATACAATACAAATGTAGCATGAGCAAAATTCATTTTAATCTTCCACTTCCGGCAATTACGTGAAACAGACCGATAAATCTTACAATCTACCGGTCTGTTTTCAAAGGATTACTAAAATGAGAAAAGAATAAATGAAATAAGATTTACTTACAATCGGATCAATAATTATCTTTCATCTGACTCAAGGTCAAGATATGCGATTTCCTGCGGAGTAAGCTTAAGATCAAGAGCAGCAATTGAAGAATCCATCTCTGCTCCATTTGCAGCTCCGATGATAGGATATACATCCATTTCGCCGTCGAGAACAAACGCCATAGAAATCTGTGCAACAGAGCATCCTTTTTCTTTTGCAAGCTCCTGAGCTCTGTCGAGACGCTTAAAGTTTTCTTCTCCAATATAAGCTTTTGCTCCGTTTGGACTTAAGATAGACTGATCTTCTCTTGTAACACGTCCTGAAGCCATTCCCATTGCCATTGAAGAATAAGCAAGTACAGGCATCTTGTGTTCTGCATACCATTTACGGTTTTCTTTATTCTCAGGTCCTGCGATTGTAACACAGTTCATTGGCCATGGCTCAGCATACTGCTGCATAAGGCTGTAGTTAGGGCTTGATACGATAAATCCCGGCATGCCTTTTGAAGCTGCATACGCGTTTGCTTCTTCAATACGAGGAATTGTCCAGTTAGATACGCCGTACGCAAGCATCTGACCTTTTTTGTAATACTCATAAAGTGTATCAATGATCTCAGAAACAGGCGTTGTCGGGTCATCTCTATGAAGAAGATAAATGTCGATATAGTCTGTTTTCATTTTTCTGAGAGCATTTTCAAAATCCTCTCTGATGGCGCCTTCGTTTACACGATGACATGTAAAAGGAGGAGCCGGATGGCAGCATTTGCTGATAACAACAAGATCGTCTCTGTTTTTTCTGGATTCGAAATATTTTCCGAGGGCTGTTTCTGATGTGCCGCGTCCATATCCCATAGCTGTATCAATTACTGTAATTCCTCTGTCGAGCGCAGCGTCAAGTCTCTTGAAGCTCTCGTCAATTGTATCATCGTCAACAACATTCATCGTGCCTACGATAAAACGGCTGAATTTTTTCTCAATCGGGCTGATTTTTGAATATTCCATTATTTTATATCTCCTATCTTAATTTTATTTTTTTACTTATTAATATGGTTTCAATCCAATTCTACCCATGCAGAATCTTTTGAATCGCTCTCGATCGCCGCATGAATAAACTTAACTCCGCTTACTCCTGCTTCGATCGTAGAATAATCGGTAATGTAATCTTTATTTCCGTCTGCTTTTGCAATAACCGCATCAATAAATGATGTATAGTTATTCGTCATTGCAAATACAAGTCCTTCCGGATGTCCTGAAGGTATATGATTTACTTCCACTGCTCTTCCAGTTACACAGCCTGTAGCTCTGTTATAAATTCTGATCGGTTCGCCTTTCGGAGTAACCTTAAGAGTATTCGGCTCTTCCTGAACCCACTCGATCGCTCCTTTATTTCCGAAGATTCGAACCACGAGTCCGTTATAATGGCCGGCGCATACCTGAGAACAGCTGAAAACGCCATGAGCTCCATTGTCAAATTCAACAAGCATATTGGCATTAACTTCCAGTTCCATTCCGAACCTGTCAAAGATGGATCTGATTCTCTTTATCTTAAGTCCTGTCATATATGAAACCGTATTTTCGATATGTGTTCCAATATCGCCAACGCAGTTTGATCCGCCGGAAATTGAAGGATTCGTACGCCATCCCGAAAGTTTTACGGTATCATTGCCGCCATCGCTGATCTCGTCTATCAGCCAATCCTGAAGATATTCGGCATTTACATTTATGATATCGCCGATCTCGCCTTTCTCGATAAGCTCTTTGGCGAATTTAACCATCGGATATCCCGGATAAGTGTATCCTACGCCAAATAAAATATCTTTTTCTTTTGCCAAAGCTTCCAGTTCCAGAGCCTGCTCTACAGTAAAGCAAAGAGGTTTTTCGCAGAATATGTTTATTCCGTTTTCAATGAAAGCTTTGCATATTTCATAATGAGTATTGTTCGGCGTTACGATCGCGACAAAATCAATCTTGTCATCCCTTTTGGCTTCTTCCTGCGCCATGATCTTGTAGTTTGCGTAAATCCTGTCTTCAGGAACCTGATACTTATGTCCGCACTGAAGGTTTTTGTCTTCATTTGAACTGAAGCATCCCGCCACAAGATCGGCTCTTTCATCGAGATTGATAGCCATTCTGTGAACCGCTCCGATGAAAGCTCCCGGACCTCCTCCTACCATTCCATATCTGATTCTTCTGTTCACTTGACGTTCTCCTTTTCAGTTTGCGATAGCATCGTCAAATTTAATGTCAGATGCCTTAAAATCAATTTTCTTTACAAACTCGCAGGCTTCTTTTGCTCCCGCTTCTCTTTCCATACCGCTGTCTTCCCACTCTACTGAAAGCGGTCCTTCGTAGCCGTACTGGTTCAGGATACGGATGATAAGTTCGAATTTTACATCGCCATGACCGAGAGAACGGAAATTCCAGCCTCTTCTGAGATCGCCGAAATCAATATGCGAGCAGAGAAGTCCGCTTCTTCCATTCAATGTTATAGCCGCGTCTTTCATATGGACGTGATATACTCTGTCGATAAAATCTTCAAGGAAGATATTGTAATCAACTCCCTGCCAGATAAGATGGCTTGGGTCAAAGTTCAAACCAAATTCCGGTCTGTCTTTAAATTTCTCA
>CASDUB010000259.1 GCA_949283905.1 uncultured Lachnospiraceae bacterium
CCTCCCGAGTATCAATTTTACGATATTTATCGCAGGTTACGCCTGCATAGTCGTATTTCTTACGATTTATTCTCAGGAAATTTTAAAACTGTCAGGTACACAGATAAGCATGTTTTATGTTTGTGCGGCGGCAACGATGTTTATTATCAGGTTTTTTGTAGCAAAGATTGCCGACAGACGCGGAGCTATGATACTTCTTGTTCCGGGACACTTGGCCATGATAGCGGCGGTGCTTATTCTTGCATATTTTGCTGAAGGCAATTATCCGTTGTTTCTTCTTTCGGGAGCGCTGTTCGGTATAGGAAATTCGGCTGTTTATCCGGGACTTAATACCGTTGCCGTGGTAGATTCGCCGGAGGACAGAGGCGGACAGGCGAATGCGGCCTTCAATTTTATGATGGATATCGGAATGTTTGCGGCGTCGGCAGCGTTTGGAGTTATTCTTGAGGCGGCGTCGGATGTGAGGATCGGATACAACAACATGTTCATTATAAGCGTTGTTATAATGCTGGTGTCGATGGCAATGTCGATAATATTCTTCAACAACAGGGTGAGGGCAAGGAGAAATCCGCGGTTTGCCGCTCATATGGAAAGAGTGAAAAGCGGGATACTTGATTAATGAAAGCTATGAGTGTATAATCAATTCCAAATTTATACATAAAGGCGGTACAAAATGAGTTTTCTGCAAAAACTTGAAAGAAAGTTCGGAAAGTATGCTATAAGGAACCTTACTAAATTTATTATAATCGCATACGTTATAGGATACGTGTTGCTGATGATCGAATCCGGAACGGGCGCTCCGATACGTGAGGCGATCGGACTTAATCCTTACGCCATACTTCACGGACAGATATGGCGTATAGTTTCATGGGTGCTTATACCACCGTCATCTTTTGACATCTTTACTATTATAATGCTCATCTGTTACTATCAGCTGGGAACGCTGCTCGAAAGAGTCTGGGGAGATTTTCTGTATAATGTATATATCTTCGGCGGACTGATAATGACTCTGATAGGATCGTTTGTTCTGTATTTTATATTCGCCGCTCCGGGAAATGCGGCAATATCCGCTATGAATGGATATTATATAGGACAGCTGTTTTCTACATATTATGTAAGCCTTTCGATATTCCTGGGATTTGCGATGACGTTTCCGGAACAGAAGCTGCTTTTGTTCTTTATCATTCCGATAAAGATAAAATGGCTTGCGCTGGTGGATGTGGCTTACCTTGCCTACGAAATAATCAACAGTATTATTACTTTGGGATTTACAACGGCGCTGCTTGTTATAGTGCCTATAATATGTTCTCTTGCGGCGACGATCGTTTTCTTTATTATGACCAGAAAATATCAGTTCGGTCAGGCGAGAAGAAGTTTTAAGGACAGAAAACGTCAGAAAGAATTTCAGAAGGCGATGTCGAGAGGACAGGCACAGAGAAATAATGTGTATGGCAGCAGCGGGGCACGTCACAAATGCTGCATATGCGGACGGACGGAACTGGATGATCCGAATCTTGAATTCAGATATTGTTCGAAGTGCAACGGAAACTACGAATACTGTCAGGATCATCTGTTTACACATGTACATAAATAATTGAAAGAGGATATTGATATTATGAAAAAACCGTTTGTAACAAAAGAAAAAGCACAGGAGATCATTAAGGCTGTTCCGACACCTTTTCATCTCTATGACGAAAAGGGTATCCGTGCAAACGCTGAAGCCGTAAAGGAAGCGTTTTCATGGAATCCGGGATTTAAAGAATACTTTGCGGTCAAAGCAAATCCTAATCCTACCCTGATTAAGATACTCGGTGAATACGGATGCGGATGCGACTGCTCGTCAATGACGGAACTTATGCTTTCAGAGGCAATGGGATTTAAAGGTGATGACATTATGTTTTCATCAAATGTTACGCCTGCGGAAGAATATGCCAAATGCGCTGAGATCGGCGGAATAATTAATCTTGACGATATTACTCATATCGATTTTCTCGAGGAAACCCTCGGGTATATCCCTAAAAAGATAAGCTGCCGATACAATCCGGGCGGAACATTTAAAATCACAAACGATATTATGGACAATCCGGGCGATGCAAAATACGGAATGACTACTGAGCAGCTTTTCGAGGCGTTCAAGATATTAAAATCAAAAGGGGCGGAAGAGTTCGGCATTCATGCGTTTTTATGCTCGAATACGGTAACGAATGAATATTATCCTCTTCTTGCGAAAACTCTTTTTGAGGTTGCTGTCAAACTTAAAGAAGAGACAGGAGCGAATATCACGTTTATCAATCTTTCGGGCGGCGTAGGAATTCCTTACAGACCTGACCAGGAACCGAACGATATCAAAGTTATCGGCGAAGGCGTCAGAAAAGCTTTCGAAGAAGTTCTCGTTCCAGCAGGAATGGGAGACGTGAGCATCTATACAGAGATGGGACGTTTTATGATGGGACCATACGGAGCGCTTATAACAACAGCGATCCATGAAAAACATATATATAAGGAATATATAGGAGTTGACGCCTGCGCTGCCAACCTTATGAGACCGGCTATATACGGAGCTTATCATCATATAACTGTTCTCGGAAAAGAGGACGCGAAATGCGACCATAAATACGATATAACAGGTTCGCTCTGCGAGAACTGTGACAAGTTCGCAGTAGACAGAATGCTTCCGGAAATAGAAATGGGAGATATCCTTTATATACATGATACGGGAGCTCACGGCCATTCGATGGGATATAATTACAACGGAAAGCTCAGAAGTGCTGAAGTTCTTCTTAAAGAAGACGGAACATTTAAGCTTATAAGAAGAGCTGAGACTGCAAAAGACTATTTTGCAACTATAGATTTTACAGACGAATACAAAAAAATGTTCAACTGATACAGGAGAGAGTGATTATGGAATTTATAAAGGAAATCGAAGGAGCTTTTATCGCACCTACAGCTCAGGTTATGGGAGATGTGAGATTGGGAAAAGACGCCAGCGTCTGGTACGGAGCGGTTCTTCGCGGCGATGACGGATATATTGAGGTAGGCGAAGGAACAAACATCCAGGACAATTCCGTTGTTCACTGTGATCCGGGATCAAACACCGTTATCGGAGCAAATGTGACGATCGGACACGCATGCATAATTCACGGATGTACGATCGGCGACGGATCCCTTGTCGGAATGGGAGCCATCGTGCTTAACGGAGCTAAGATCGGAAAGAACTGCCTTATCGGCGCAGGAGCGCTCGTAACGGGAAAAGCCGATATTCCTGACAACAGTCTTGTTATGGGAAGCCCGGCAAAAGTTATCAAAGAACTCACGCCGGAGCAGATAGCCGCAAATCACGAAAACACAGCCCATTACGTGCATGAAGCACACAAACACTTTGCGAAATAAAACGTTAGTATTCGAAGAATATAAGATGTATAAAGAAAGAGCTGCATATCATGCTTGCATGAATATGCAGCTCTTTCTTTATACAGATTAAGTTACTGCGAAGCAGGAACTTAAACGTCATGAGGAATAGCTGCGAAGCAGCGAAAGCCTTGCAAGGCAAGGCGGTTTTCCGAATGCGCGTTTGGGTTCTTCGATGTGAACTTAGTTACTGCGAA
>CASDUB010000260.1 GCA_949283905.1 uncultured Lachnospiraceae bacterium
ATGGCAATTCTCATTGCGATTTTTGCCGTGCTTTCAGGCGGTAATATTTTATCAGGTTACAATATAAGCAGTCTTATGATGCAGATCGTTCCGATCCTTGTCGGATCATTGGGCGTAATCTTTGTTATCGCGATCGGCGGTACTGATATTTCTGTCGGAGCTAACGCGGCGTTCTGCGCGACGATCGGCGGACTTGTAGCAAATGGAACAGGAGTATCCGCTTTATTTATCCCGATCACTGTTATTTTAAGTACTCTTGTCGGAGTTGTTATCGGTTTCATAGTACAGAAGTTTAAAGTAGGCTCATTTATCCTTACTCTTGCCGTTCTTATGGCTGAAAAAGGTATGCTTAACTATCTGTACGCTACTGTTCAGGTTAAGACTCCTGAAGGAATGGATTTCCTCGCGACGCCGGCATTCGCGGTTGTTCTTATCGTAGTTTCAGTTGTTGTTATTTTCATCATCTTCGAAAAGAGCAGCTTTGGATTTTACGCTAAGTGCATGGGCGAGAACGAAAGAACTGTAAGATGCGTCGGAGTTAATACAGCTAAGATACGTATTATCTGTTTCGCGATCTCAGGTCTTTTTGCCGGAATCGTAGGATTTACACAGCTTGCGCGCGCAGGCGGTTCTTCTAACGCACTTTGCAACATGCTTGAGATGCGTGTACAGATGGCTATCTTCCTTGGAGGTATTCTTACAACAGGAGGATTTTCAGCTAAGCTTTACAAAGTAATCATCGGTTCGATAACGATTGCCGTTATCGAGAACGGACTTACTGTTATCGGCGCTTCTTCATATCTTTCGGAAGCAACAGAAGGTCTCCTTCTTGTAGCAATCCTTATCATCACGATCTTTGCAAATCGTGCAGCTGACAGAAAAGCTGACAGAGATTCAATCGCACAGCTTGAAGCTGAGTAAAAAGAACTTTATTTTGGTATTGATATAGCAGCAAACCCCTTTTGTCAGACAAAACTAAAGTCTGATGAAAGGGGTTTTTGCAAAAGAGTTTTTTATATTGACATTTTCGAAAAAATCATCAATAATAACTTTAACAGGATAGTCGAAAAGGTGAACGCGGATCACCTGACTCGATGCAAAGTTTTAAACTACGAAATAGTCGTCCTCAACTGACCAGAGACAGACGGCTATTTCTTATTTATGTAAGTCAATATTGCGATTATCAGCATTGAAAAACTGATGATAAAAGCGCGCCTTTTCGGTTGCCTTATTCGATGTACTATATTATCAATATACATATAAATCACGTATACTGCATGTTGACTTATAATACATCAGCATTAACTTAATTACAATATAAATATAGTTAAAATAAGCGGTTGCAGAGTAGAACAGGGAATATTGTAATTGACTTTACATAAACCGCACTTTATAATAGCCCTTGTAAAATATTTGTGGACTTTTCCGGATTACGATCATCTTTTTGCCACACAGTTTTCTTTTGGAGAACTGTGTGGCTTTTGTAATTTATAGGGAAATTTATTTCTGTAAATTATAAAAGCTGCGCAGCTATCTTGAATTTGAAAATAATGAAGGGAGACAAATTTTAAATGACAAAAGAAAAGTGCAGTGATACGCAGCGTATTCTGATCGAAGACGCAGATTGGATTCTTACAATGGATCAAAACAAAAATAGATACCGTCATGCAGATCTTGTATGGGAGAACAATGTTATCCGCGAAATCGGAACTGATCTAAAAACAAAATATGAAGCCGAAGGACTTGTGTTTACTGATGTTATCAATGCGAGAGGAAAAATTCTGCTTCCGGGATTTGTAAACGCCCATATGCATACATGGCAGTCGCTTATTCGCAATTTTAAAGCGATACAGGGGCTGAGACTTGAGCCGTGGCTTGCTGTCATGTATGAAATTTATAAAGATCTTCAAGTTGAAGTTGCCAGGGCAGGCGCATATGTGAGTCTGGGAGAATGTTTAAAAACCGGATGTACGACATCAAATGATTTGTGGTATCCTCATCCGGCAGGCGTAAAGGGACTGGTTGAAGCTGAAATACAGGCGGCTAAAGAACTTGGAATCCGTTTTCATCCTGTTCGTTCTTATCATTCTTTGCCAAGCGATGTTGTACCCAAAAGCATGGCTGAAAATAAAGAGCAGATTCTGGAGGACGCCGAGCAGCTTGTAAAAAAATATCATGATCCTGATGAGTTTTCTATGTGCCGGGTCGGAATCGGACCGAGTATCGCGCAATATGATGCGGAGGACGTAATACGCGCAACAATTGATTTTGCTGAAACATATGATCTGATGGTGCACGGACATCTGGCGGAAAGCCAGAGCGAGTACAATTATACAATGGAAAAATTCGGATGTTCGCCTGTAGAATGGTTCAGACGAAATAATCTGCTGGGACCTCGTTTTTATTATGCGCACTGTATCCATTTAGATGAAAATGATATTAAAATAATGGCGGATACAGGAACAGGTGCTGTAACATGTCCTATTTCAAATATGTATCTGAGTTCCGGAGCATGCCATGTCCGTGAATTGATTAATGCAGGAGTTGAACGCATCGGCATCGGCGTCGACGGGGCTGCCAGCAGCAATTCATCTAATATGATGGAAGAAATGAGAGTCGCCTATTTATTGAGCCGGCTTACACATGAAGAAAACGTCACATCTGAGGATGTTTTATATATGGCGACGGCAGGCGGCGCTAAGGCGTTGGGAAGGAGCGACATAGGTGTGTTAGAGCCGGGAAAGGCCGCGGATTTAACTCTGCTTGATTGGAGTTCGCTTTCTTACGCGGGAGGAAGAAACGATCCGGCCGACTGCATTGTGCTTAGCGGCGACGCGAGGATGGTTGATACAGTTGTTGTCAATGGAGAGATCGTCGTTGAAAAAGGAAGACTGCTTCGAATTGATGAAGAGCAGAAAAGCAAGTATGCCGACAGAATTGGCCGTGAATTACTTGAGAGAGCGTCAAAGCATCTGCCGTCGCTTTATGATGAGATTATGGAAAAATAAGAATTAAAAAACAGATAACAGAACTGATACTTAAAATCGGAAGCTGTTATCTGTTTTTTGTTTGAAATTATTTAAAAGCCTGCATCTGCGCGTTTGTGTATGCATATGTATGTTTTATCGGCTGCCACTTTACTTTTACGAAAAGGGCAAGTACTGATATCGGCGAGTACATCAGCATGAAAAGCGGAAACGTGAAAAGAAGAAGGAACGCACGCACCGGGCGGCAGTATATTTTTTTATATTCAGTGACAAGTACGAGAAGTCCGAGTATGAAAAACATAGCATATGAACCGGCAAGAGCAGGAAGCACGAGCGGAACAACTTCTGAGATCATAAACGGAGCGCTCCAGCCGCATTTGAATGCTGTAAGAAGTACAGTGGATATGCATACTGTAAAAAATATTATCCCGGGCGAAAGCGTGATAATAGTATCGAAGTATGTCATAGCACGCCATGAAAACAGACCTTTGCAAAGCGAGGAGGAATTTTTAGCAGTTACATTATACATGCCTTTACACCATCTCAAACGCTGATTGAAGGAAGCGGTAAATGTTGTAGGCTGTTCATCGTAAAATACGGCATTCTCGCAATATCCTATTTTTTCGCCTTTAATTATGCTGTCTACTGAAAATTCAGCGTCTTCTGTAATGAGAAAGAAATTCCAGCCGTTGTTGTGTTTTATTATATCGCGGTGTATTACATATCCGGTTCCGGACGCAAGGCAGCTGACGCCAAGAAGTATACGCGCATGGTTTAAGTGGCGCGCTTCGCGCAGAAACCAGAGCCCTGAGCTTGCGCTGATCCAGTTTGTACCATAGTTTTTTGAA
>CASDUB010000261.1 GCA_949283905.1 uncultured Lachnospiraceae bacterium
GATCATGTCTCCCGTATTAATACTTTTTATCTTTAACTCATTGTTAAACGATATTGATTCAATTTTCTCATCCGAACTCTCATTGTATATAAAAGTCCGGGCAAACATTTTGCCGGAATCATCCTCAGTAACAAAAATTTCCGCCTGATAATGAGTGTCGTCATATATTGTATCGCTGTTATTTCCGCGAACCTGATATATTTCATAATAGTAAGTTCCCGGAACGGTAAAGCTGATCAAAAATTCACCCTTTGAATCGGCTTTCAAATGAAGTTCATCATTTTCTACTGACTGAAATTCCTGGTCAAATGTCGGCTCTATTTTAACGATAAACTCTTCTGTTGAATTGCTGCCGGCCATTTCAACCGGAATTGAAACAGAAACATGGCGATCCGTCTGATCATTATCAGCAAAGACCTGCTGACAACAGGAAATGAATACGGATATAAATAGAAAAACCGAAAATAATACTTTTATTGCTTTTATTTTATGATAACTTATCATTTATTGTTCCTTTTCTCTTCTTTAAGACAATGGTTGCTATTCCGATTCCTCCGATCAATACAGCTGCCGCAAACGGAACTGCCGACATAAATATTCCTGTCGGTATAATACCGTCTCTTGTATTTAAATATCCTGTCGTAATATCTGCTGAAGTTATCTCGCCTGACGTATCGGCAGATACAGTTCCATCCTGTATAGAAATCACCGCTTCGTCAGCTGTATTGGCAGTCTGCTTGTAATCCTCAGGATTTTCCGTTACTTTATATGAAGTGTCCTTTGCTATGCCCTGTATCTCAATCTGCTGGCCATGGTTCAGATAAAACTTTTGTGTAACTGTTCCGTCCTTTCCGACAGTCAGTTTTCCGGGGTTTATCTTATTTTCATTTTCCGATACAGTTGCATCATTTACGCCTGTCTGCGCATCACAGTCTTTTAATATGACATCATATACTGTTCCGGGAACCGCATCAGATATAGCTACTGTAAATTCGAAATACTTGTCACGTGAAGCCTGGTTACCCGAAACCTCTTTTCTTACAGTCAGATCAGACGTATCGTATTCGTTTGTAAATCCCTGAGATTTATTGTCTTTAACATTGCCGTCGGTTCCGTAATCTTCATTAATTATTATGTCAGAGACATCGGAATGAAGTACATATGCCGACACTTCAAGTTTTCCTTCGTTATCTGTTACATAAACATCTAATGTACGGGTTGGGTCCGTATCATTTGTCACGCCCTGGTTTGTTCCTGATTCAGTTATTATATACCTGTAAACTCCGGGCTCTGAAAAAGTAACATCAGAGAAATCCACACGAGCCGTCTTTTTTGCATATTTTTCCCCTTCTTCGATGTCTTTTACGAGGTCGCCTTCCGCTTTGTCTTCAAACAAAGTGGTTGTATCATACGGTTCAAAGGAGATGACACCCTCTGATGTTCCCGTTATTACGGGTGTTCCGTCTGCGCTTGCACCGGAGAGCACTTCAAATTTTTTACCGTCTATATCATATGTTTGAGATTCTCCGTTTGAAACAGTATATTCAAAATTCACGTTTGGAACATTTGCCTGTTCATCCATAACAAGATATTTATCAAATTCCGTAAATGTTCCTGCAACCGGCGTATATTCGGGCGACGCCACAGCCGGAAGTGCAGAACCGGTTATATATCCTGCGCTTAAAATTGCCGATAATAGTGATATGCTCAATTTATTCATTTTTTTCATCCTTAAACCTCTTTTCTGTTTTTAATTTTTAATGTTATAAATATGATCATCGCTGCGCAAATTATGCCTGTTAAAGCCAGCACATTGATATTTGTATCTGCCGACGTCGGTACTATATATGTCTTTTCATTAGTTATCAGTATCTCCTCATCATCTGTAAGAGTACCGTTTGCATTATCGCTGTAATCAACGACATATCCGATACTGCCTGACTCGTCTTCAGTTATCTGATATGAAAGTCCGTAAGTAATATTAGTAAATGTAACGGACTCATCATTTGAAAGTTTAAATTTAACTTCTCCGTTAACAACTTTCAGGCTGCCTGCTGTACCGTCACTTTTGATATATTCAAGTTCATCGGGAACGCCTTTTCCGGAAAACTTGAGCGTTATATCAAATTTTGAGTTCTTGTTTCCCATGTTGCCTGTGACTTTTTTCTTGACAGTGATCTTTCTTGTATCTATTTCATCTTTCAAAATAAGATCTTTTCCATCGATATCATTTTTTACGACCACACCGTTATCTTTTATCACAAACTCAGGATTCCAGTTTTTATTTAATTTATATCCCCATGGCGCTTCCGATTCTCTTGCACTGTA
>CASDUB010000262.1 GCA_949283905.1 uncultured Lachnospiraceae bacterium
GAACCCCTGTTTCCGCCGTGAGAGGGCGGCGTCTTAACCGCTTGACCAATCGACCTTGCTCGACTATAATACCTCAGCCCAATATAATTGTCAACACTTTTTTGAATTTTTCAATTCATGCCCAAAAACGCCTAATCCAATCAATGAAACTTTCCGTAAATAGGTCTGTCACTTGCCAGCTCTATCAGTTTACCTCTGTCTGTAATAACATACTCGCCTTTATTATTTTCAAGCACTCCTCTTTCACAAAATTCCTTTAACACACGCAACAAATGTCTGTAGCTGGTACAAAGAAGTTCTGCCGTCTCCACAAGATTTTCATTAAATACAAGTTTACCGTCAAACTTTTCGCTTGCCGTATGGATTATATAGCTGCTCAATCTGTTTTCAAGATTATAAGTTGCTATCATGGCCTGCGCTATCGTCGTATGCGAAAGTTTCTTTGCCACCTGCACAAGCATCGGATAGAGAAACTTCGGATCGTTCATGATGTTATCTTTTATTCCCTTAAGATTCAATTCAAGAAAAACAGCGTTCTTCAGCGTTTCTATCTCCATTTCAATGTTTTCAATATGGAGCATCTCCAAATCCTGCAGTATCTCAAAGTCCTCGCTTATATGCATAAGGATCCTTTTTCCGTTTTTCATCTGAGCACAGTTTTTTACTGACCCTTCTACCAAAAACATCAACACTTCCGACTCACATGATTCAACCGGATGTTCCCCTTTTCTGGATTTGACCAAATGAAAACGCGATTTGTCAAATTTCCATATATTTGGAACTATCTTGTCAATATTATGTTTTTCTATATAATATCGTATTTCTTCCTCGTCATAATATCTGTTCATTGTGTCTCCTGTAATAATTTTTTACAGGTCATGCCATAATGACATGACCTGCAATTTCTTAAGTTTAATGATTGTTTATCAGATATCAAGCGCCATATAATATGCATCGTTTACCGCATAAGTTACTTTTCCGGCATGTCTGCAGTCGCCTATCCTGTTGACAACAGGCGCACTGTTGCAAAGCTCAATAAACAGATCTTCTTTTGCTCTGTATCCGAGCGCAAGCACAACCGTATCTGCCTCAATAAAGCTCTGTACGCCGTCTTTTCCTTTTACATAAACTCCGTTTTCCGTGATGCTCTCTACTGCTGTATTTACCGCAGCTTTGACGTTCCTGTCTCTGAACTCCACTTTAACAGCAGTCTGGTAAAAGATCTCAGCTTCCTTGGCAATATCATCTTTAAGCTCTATGACGACGACTTCTCTTCCTTCTCTTGCCAGATGGGCAGCCGTTTCGCATCCTACGAGTCCTCCTCCGAGAACGACAACTTTCTTTCCAACCTTGGCTTCATTTCCATATACATTCTCTGCGAGAATTACATTCTTGCCGTCTATTCCTTCCATCTTAGGAATAATCGGCGCCGCGCCGTTCGCCACAAACAGAACATCCGGTTTTTCCTTCTCCACAATTTCTTTTGTTACCGGCGTATTCAATACTATTTTGACGTTGTTTTTGTTCAGTTTATACTCGAGTGTTTCTTTAAACTCATAAAGTCCGTATTTAAAATCTACATATTTTGCAAAATTGAGAGCTCCTCCGAGTTTATCTGAAGCTTCATATAAAACAACATCGTGTCCGCGTTCAGCCGCAGTCACTGCCGCCTGCATTCCTCCCGGCCCGCCGCCGGCTATCATAACCTTTTTCGGCGTTGTAGGCTGAGCCTTTGCAATCCATTCGTTGTATTCATTTCCGATTACCGGATTAACCGTACATGAAGACCATCCTGTTTTTAAAGATTCACAGAAGCATCCCATACATCTGATGCATTTAGTAATCTCCTTTTCACGTCCGTCTCGAAGTTTATTAGGAAGATAAGGATCTGCAAGGAGCGGACGTCCGAGTTCAACTATATCAGCCTTGCCTGTTGCAATTATATCTTCCATCAGTTCAGGATCAGTAATCGCTCCGACTGTCGAGATCGGAACATGCACTTCTTTTCGAATCGCTTCAGCAAGGTATACGTTCGGTCCTTTTTTTGCGAACTGAGTCGGATGAGTGCGGTTATAGAGTTCCAAATCTTCGTGTATTCCGCCTGATACATTGATAAGATCACATTTATCCTGAATCATTTTTGCAAGAGTAATTCCGTCTTCAAGCGTAAGTCCGCCTTCGATAAATTCATCGCCGCTCATACGCACTTCTATCGGAAACCCCGGTCCTACATGCCTTCTGATGGACTCAAGAGCCATGATAAGTGGTTTCGCTCTGTTTTCAAAGCTGCCTCCAAACTCATCTGTCCTGTGGTTTGTTCTCAGTGACAGGAACTGCCCGAACAGCCATCCGTGTCCCGCATGAACCATGCACATTTCAAATCCTGCACGTTTAAGCACTTCCGCACCTTTTCCGAAAGATTCTATAACCTCAAGCAGAAGCTCTTTCGGCATCTCCTTTACCGGTCCTGCCGGCGTCATCTCAGCGCTGGCGCCGTATGCGATCTTTCCGCCTTTATCAGCGCCGGCAAGCGAAGAAAGTCCGCCCCATTTTCCGCCGTGTGAAAGCTCCGCGCTCGGCACTGCTCCATGACGCTTTATAGCCGCTGCGAGCTGTGCAAGGCTGACAAGCGATGTGGGGTTATCAAGTTCTATTTGGCGATCATGAGATTTTCCTGTTGCTGAATGAACAATGCTTTCTCCCATTGTTACAACTGCTGCGCCGCCTTTTGCTTTAAGCTCATAATACGCAATTGTATCCAATGTAAGATTTCCGTCTACAGCTCCCCAGTTTAATGACGTAGGCGCTGAAAAAATCCTGTTCTTTAGTGTCAGACCGCCGATTTTTATCGGTGTAAATAAATTAGGATATTTATTGTTCATAGTTTACCTCTCTCATTCTGTCTTTGCTGTCTTGTCTGTTCTTTTCTGTTTTGTACCCTTCCTGTTTTCTGCTGTGATCGTAAGGAAAAGTATTACCATAAGAAGCACTCCCATTGCCGCCTCATTAATCTCGGAAGAAGCATATCCCATCATCTTAAGACCATTTTCGATAACCATTACGACAAACGCTCCTATGATAACCTTATATGAACGCGCTGTAGCTCCGCCGCGTACAAGAACGCCTCCTACGAAGATACCAATGAGTACTTTGATTTCAAAATTGCTTCCCATTGTCGTGCTTGTTCCTCCAAGACGCGCAACTGTAAATATTCCGGCAAGCGCTGCAGTAAGTCCTGACATTACAAATGCGAAAATTTTTGTTTTTACGACAGGAACGCCTGAATACCCGGCAACTACCTCATTTTCTCCAATAGCCTGACAACGTTTCCCTATTTTTGTGTATTCAAAAATAAACCAGCATGCTGCAATTATAAGAACAAGAAGCGGAATCTTATACTCATTTTTCTGAAGCATAGTAATCGCCGGACTTGCAAAACTGATTCCGACAACAGACTGAATATAATTAACTACTCCGCGAACGCCGATCGCCATCGCAAGAGTACACATAAATGACGCCATCTTGCACTTTGCTGTCAGGAAACCTGTAAGCAATCCGAATCCCACTCCGATAGCAATAGCTACAATGACCATTAAGAATGTGCTTCCGGTTGTCTGATAAGCCACATCTCCTACTACCGCAGACAGTGCAAGTACCACTCCGACAGAAAGATCTACACAACCTAATGCCGCTACAAAAAGAGTCCCGCTGCAGGCAATAAGGAGAACTACCGTCTGATCAACCAACATTGTAATATTCATAGGGGATAACATTTTTCCTTCTGTAAAAATGCTGAAAATAATCAGCATCACAAGAAGAGATATAACCGGTGTAAATTTACCCCAATCTAATTTTTTCGCCATCATACCATCACCTCTATCAATGCTTCCTGCGTAAAGTTCTCACCACGCGTAAAAATTCCGCGGATTTTACCGTTTTTCATCACA
>CASDUB010000263.1 GCA_949283905.1 uncultured Lachnospiraceae bacterium
GATGAAGAACTGTTTTATTATGAGATACCTTTTGGATATTCGCAGCTCAGCGTGCTGCTTAAGAGTCGGCAGACGGATGAGAGTATATATAGAGCAATATTTCTTGCGATAGCAAACGCCATACAGAACACCCGGGAATATCTGCTTGATACGGACGGGGTGATATTGAATACGGAAGGGATATTTATATCTTCGGAAACTGATGAGATATGCCTCGTATATTATCCGTATGCACCGGAGGGATTTGAGGAAAACTGTGTCAGATTAAGTGAAGAGCTTTTGCACAATATGAATTCGTCAAACAAAACGGCAGTCGATTTAGGATACAAATTTTACAGATACTGCGTTCAGGGGAAAATATGCGCGGATCTGTTAAAAGAAATGGCTGCCTTAACTGCGTTGCCGAAAAAAACAGAAAAAGAAGAATATTTTAAATATTCAAGTTTAAAGGGAGAAGAATCGAAAGAAGAAAACAAAGGTTCCGCTGCGGAAGACGATTATTCATTTTTGTTTGATGAAGAAGACGGCGAAGAGGAAGAAAACAGGAAGAAAGAAAAGAAAAACAAACAGAACAGGAAAAAAAGACCGTGGAATATTTTTAAAAGAAGAAAATCTGAAAAAGGAGCCGATATGGCAGAAAAAAGCACGGAAGTAAAGGAGAGCAGAAATCTGTTAAATATGAATGATGACCCTGATGTCATGGAAACACAGCTTTTAAAAAGAGATGATATGTATAAGAGAAAAGCCGTTATCATACAGAACTTCGGAAGAGAAGAGGAAATCAGAACGAGTCTGTTTAAAGAAAACTACCTGATCGGACAAAGAGTAGCGGGAGCCGATATAGAACTTAAAAGCACCGGTATAAGCCGTATCCATGCGCGGCTTTCCTGGAAAGACGGAAGATACGGGGTAACTGATCTCGGATCGAGAAACGGAAGTTTCGTTAATGGGGATAAACTTAAGCCCGGCGAAATATTTGAACTTGAAAGCGGAGATGAGATCCGGTTTGCCGATATTTTGCTGAAAATACTATATTAAGATACCGGAGCCGAAAGATATGGGAAGCGAAACAGTCATTTAGAACGTAAAAAATCTGTTTCGCTTTTATTTTGCCAAAAATAATGGAATAATTTTCGAACAAACCGAAAAAATTACGGAAATTGGCCGATCGAGGGTTTATAAGTTGCGGAATTTAAATATGAGGGGTATAATCCAAGGATATATCGTTTTAAGAACTAATTTAAAATAGAATCCAAAAGGGGGAAGTTATTATGAAAAAGAAACTTTTAAGTATTCTCCTTGCCTCAGCGGTGGCTGCGACAACATTTGTCGGCTGCGGCAGTTCTGCAGGCGGAGATGGAGAAAGCGCCGGCACAGATAACGGTGCATCACAGGAAGCGGATGCTTCTACAGGATCATCTGAAGGAGCGTTTAAGATCGGAGCTATCGGACCTCTTACGGGAGAAGCTGCTATCTACGGAACGGCTGTTGTTAACGGCGCTCAGATCGCAGTTGATGAGATCAATGCTCTTGGCGGAGATATTCAGTTTGAACTTAAAGGAGAAGACGATGTAAACGATGCAGAGACATCTGTAAACGCTTATAACAATCTTTTAGACTGGGGCATGCAGGTCCTCGTAGGAACTACTACAAGTACTCCTTGTGTAGCGGTTTCAGCTGAAGCAAATGCTGACAGAGTATTTATGGTTACTCCTTCGGGATCATCTGTTGCCGTTATTGAAGGAAAGGATAACGTATTCCAGGTATGCTTTACAGATCCTAACCAGGGTAAAGCTTCTGCAGATTATATCTCAGAAAATCTTTCAGGCGAGAAGATAGCCGTAATTTACAAAAATGACGATGTTTACTCACAGGGAATTCGTGACGTATTCGTAGAAGAGGCTGAAGCAAAAGGCCTTGAGGTCGTTTATGAGGGAACATTTACAACAGATACTGCTACAGATTTCTCTGTACAGTTAACGGCTGCTCAGGCTGCAGGCGCGACACTTGTATTCCTTCCTATATATTATCAGCCGGCTTCTATCATCCTTTCTCAGGCGGACAGCATGGGATATGAGCCTACATGGTTCGGCGTAGATGGTATGGACGGAATCCTTACAATGCCGGGATTCGACACTTCTCTTGCAGAAGGCGTAATGCTTCTTACGCCTTTCTCAGCAGATGCGGAAGACGAGCTTACACAGAATTTCGTAGCAACATATGAAGAGCAGTATGGAGATACACCAAATCAGTTCGCTGCAGACGCATATGACGCTGTA